>DAHZDR010000027.1 GCA_027403435.1 Deltaproteobacteria bacterium | reverse complement strand
CTCGGGGCTGGCGCATCCGGACCGTCCGGTGGGCGCGTTTCTGTTCGCCGGGCCGACGGGCGTCGGCAAGACCGAAGTCGCGCGCCAACTCGCCAAGACCATGGGCGTCGAGTTCATCCGTTTCGATATGAGCGAGTACATGGAGCGCCACACGGTGTCGCGGCTGATCGGCGCGCCGCCGGGCTACGTCGGCTTCGATCAGGGCGGGCTGTTGACCGACGCGATCAACAAGACGCCGCATTGCGTGCTGCTGCTCGACGAGATCGAAAAGGCGCATCCCGACCTGTTCAATATCCTGTTGCAGGTGATGGACCATGCGACGCTGACGGACAACAACGGGCGCAAGGCCGATTTCCGCAACGTCGTGATCGTGATGACCACCAACGCGGGCGCGCAGGAGCTGGCGCGGGCGGTGATCGGGTTCGGCGCGGACGTGGTCAATGGTTCGCCGCGGGCGGTGATCGATCGGATGTTCGCGCCGGAATTCCGCAACCGGCTGTCGGCGATTATCGAGTTCGCGCCGCTGCCGCCGCCGGTGATCGAGCGGGTGGTCGATAAGTTCGTGGCCGAGCTGGCGGAGCGGCTCGCGGCGAATCGCGTGACGATCGAAGTGACGCCGGCGGCGCGCAAATGGCTGGCCGAGCGGGGCTACGATACGCGCTTCGGCGCGCGTCCGTTGCATCGGCTGATCGAAAACGAAGTCGCGCGGCCGCTGGCCGACGAACTTTTATTCGGACGGCTGGCCAAAGGCGGCGCGGTGCGCGTCGATCTGGACGGCGACCAGCTCACGTTCGCTTACGCCGGCGCCGCCGCGCATGCGGACGCCCCCGCGTAGATCGCGCGGGTGGTACGGGCCGCCGCGGGCGCGGCTTCCCGCAATCCGCCGCCAGTCCCCGCGGCGAACGGGTGGACGACGGCCAGTAATCGCGCATGCCGTTCCCGCGCGGCTACGGCCCGATCGGTATTTCGCGGATCAAAATCGGCGACACGGATAGCGAAGATTACGCGGACGCCGAGTGCGAATTGCGCGCGGGCTTCGCCGCCGCGCGCGCAATTCGCGCAACTCATCGTTTCACGAACATCACATCTGGATCGCCATTGCTGTTGTCGCCCCATGGCAATAGCAAATTCAATCCATTGTTGGAGATCTGGTTGTAATCGCTCATATAGCAGTGCGAGACTTCGGCGTCGGTGTTGACCACCACCGGGAACGGGCGTCTGGTCAGGAATCTCTGCGCCCAGGCCGCGCCTCCGTTCAGGCTCACCGCGAGGTCGTAGTCCACATACCAGTTGTTCTGATCGCGGCTGCGGTCGTAATAAGTCACGCCAAGTTTGCCGTTAGGCAGAACCGTTACCCACGGAAAAAACTGATCGGTGCCGACGCCGTTCTTGTTTACCATCACTGGACTTTGCCAGCTCGTTCCGCCGTTGGTCGATTTCGTGATGAAGATATCCGGGTCGCCGTTGCGCTGGTCGTTCCAGACCACATAGATCGCGCCTTTGTTCCTGCTCCTGGCGCCGGTATCCACGGCGATTGAGGGAAAATCGTT
>DAHZDR010000019.1 GCA_027403435.1 Deltaproteobacteria bacterium | reverse complement strand
CCGGCGCGCGGACGCATCGGCGGAAACTGGCGGCCACGCGCGCCATCGCGCGGCTCAACCTGCCCCTCACGATCAATTTCGTGGTCCATCGGCTGAACCTTGACCGGATCGACGCGATGGTCGAACTGGCGGCGGCGATGGGCGCGCGGCGGGTCGAACTGGCAAGCGCGCAATTCCACGGATGGGCCTACCTCAACCGGCGCTATCTGATGCCGTCGCGGGCGCAAAACGATCGCGCCGAAGCGCGCGCGCGGGCGGCGGCGGCGCAATTCGTCGGCGCGATGGAAGTGGTTTTCGTGCGCAACGATTATCTGGCCGGCGCGCCCAAGCCGTGCATGGGCGGATGGGGCCGCGGCACGATCGTGATCGACCCGGCCGGCCGCGCGATGCCGTGTCAGGCGGCGGCGTCGATTCCCGGATTGGAATTCGTCAACGTGCGCACGGCGCCGCTCGGCGCAATCTGGCGCGATTCGCCCGTCTTCAACGCCTATCGCGGCTTCGGCTGGATGAAGGAGCCGTGCCGGAGCTGTCCGGAACGCGAGCGCGATTTCGGCGGATGCCGCTGTCAGGCGTTCGCGCTCGCCGGCGACGCCGCGGCGGCCGATCCGGCCTGCGCACTGTCGCCGCATCATCAGGCGGTCCGCGCCGCCCGCGCCGAAGCGGCGGAGAACCTCGCGCCGCTTTATCGCGAACCCCGTCTTATCCGCCCCCCGCCCTGAACCCCGCCAACCCCGGCGTCAGCCGCGCATCCGAAGGGGCAACCTTCGCGCGCAATGACAATCAACAGCGCCGGCCGGGATTATTCGGTCGTCTTACCAGCCAAATAGCCGGACCCGCAATCGGGGCGGAGACGATCGTGCGCATGGGCGTGGCGGGAAGTTTGCTTCCCTCTCCGCGCGAAAGCTAATGTAGTGACGTCACTACATTAGCGGCGGATCCAGCGATGGAAATCGGACTGCGGGAAGCGAACCAGCATTTTTCGAAGATCGTCAAGGCGGTGCGCGCGGGCGAGGATGTGACTCTGACCGATCGCGGCAAGCCGCTCGCGCGAATCGCGCCGATACTGCCGTCCCGCGACCCGCGCGGGGCGATTCGGCTCCTGGAAGCGGCCGGTTTTCTGCGCAAGGCCGGGGCGACCGGTCCGATGCCGGCGTGGACGCCGCGCGCGCTCAAAGGCGAACCGATCTCGCAGACGCTGCGCGAAGAGCGCGAGTTGTCCTGATGGCGGCCGGGTGGGCGTATTTCGACACCAGCGTCCTGGTCAAACGCTACGTGCGCGAGGGCGGGTCGAGACAAGCGCGCGAACTGTTACGGCGCTATCGGTTTCTTTCCTGCGCGATCGCGCCGGTCGAGGCTCTTTCCGCCTTTTCGCGACGGCTGGCGGCGGGCGATCTGAGCGCGCGCAACCACGGCGCAATCGTCTCCCGGATGCGCGCCGACCGCGCGCATTGGGAGTTAATCGAACTTGGCGAAGCGGTGCTCGGCCGCGCCGAGGAGGTGATCCGCCTGACGGAGGTTCGCACCCTCGACGCGCTGCATCTTGCGGCCGCGATCGCGTTCAGGGAACTATCCGGACTACGCGTGCCGTTCGTCACGGCGGATGATCGTCAGCGCGATGCCGGCCAACGCCTAGGCTTGGAAGCGGTCTGGATTGCTTCCGACTGAACGGCTCCCGGGCGAGCTTGCGCTGGCCTTCGCGGCCGGAGCGTCAGGCCAAGGGCGCGGGCGGCGCGGGTGACGCGCTATCGGCGGCGGCGGGCGCTTGCGGCGCGGCGGTGGCGTGGCCGCAATCCTTGTTCGGACATTGCCAGCGCGTCCCTTCGCGCTTGGTCGTCTTTTCGACCAGATAGCTGGAACCGCAATCCGGGCAGGGCTTGGCGATCACCTTGTCCCAGCTGGCGAATTTACACTTCGGATAACGGCCGCAGCCGAAGAACAGCTTGCCGCGGCGGCTGCGGCGCTCGAGGACTTCGCCCTCCTTGCAATCCGGACAGGCGACTCCCGTGCGCACCGGCTCGGCGCGCGTGCGCTTGATTCCGTCGCATTCCGGATAACCGGAGCATCCGAGGAACTCGCCGAAGCGCGAGCGCCGGCGCATCATCGGGCGGCCGCATTTTTCGCATACCTCGTCGGTTACGGCGGGCGCCGCGGCTTCCCGGGGCAGGATATTGCCCTGATCGTCGCGCGAGAACTCCTTCGTGTTGGTGCATTCGGGATAGTTCGAGCAGGCCAGGAACTCCCCGTTGCGCCCCCACTTGATGACCATCGCGCCGCCGTCGAGCTCGCACTTGAGATCGGTCGGCACGCCCTTGCGCTTGACCTCGGGCATGGTCTTTTTCGCTTCGCCGAGCCGCTTGGCGAACGGTCCGTAAAAGCGCTTGATGGTCTTGACCCAGTGCTCGCGTCCCTCTTCGACGCCGTCGAGATCGTTCTCCATCTGCGCGGTGAAGCCGGCCTCGAGAATGTCCGGGAAGGCCGTCACCAGCAGGTCGGAGACGACGCGGCCGAGCGAAGTCGGCCGCAGCCGCTTGCTCTCGTCCTCCTCGACGTATTCGCGGTTGAGGATGCTGGCCATGATCGCGGCGTAGGTCGAAGGCCGGCCGATGCCCTTTTCTTCGAGTTCCTTGATCAGCGTCGCCTGGGTGAAGCGCGGCGGCGGCTGGGTGAAGTGTTGTTCGGGCGCGAACTTCAGGAGCTTGAGGATTTCGCCTTCGCTCATCGCGGGCAGATTCGCCGCCTCGTCGTCGTCGATCGCCTCGTCCTGGCCTTCAAGATAAACGCGCATGAAGCCGTCGAACTTCATGGTCTGGCCGGTGGCGCGGAAGACCGCGGACGCCGCTTCGATATCGACCGTGGTGCGGTCGTAAACCGCCTGGTTCATCTGGCTCGAGACGAAGCGGTTGAAAATCAGCGTGTAGAGCGCGAGTTCGTCTTTGTCGAGATAGCGGGCGAGCGCTTCGGGATCGCGCGCGAGCGCGGTCGGCCGGATCGCCTCATGCGCGTCCTGAGCGGACTTGCCGGAGCGATAGAAATTGGGTTTTTCAGGCACATATTGGCGTCCGTAGCGCTCGCCAACGTAGTCGCGCACGGCGGCCAGCGCGTCGTCGGAGACGCGCGGCGAATCGGTGCGCATATAAGTGATAAGTCCGACCGCGCCCTGGTCGCCCAGCTCGATTCCCTCGTACAGGCGCTGCGCCACGCGCATCGTGCGCGACGGCTGAAAGTAGAGCTTGCGCGAGGCCTCCTGCTGCAGGCGCGAAGTGATAAACGGCGGGGCGGGCGAGCGCCGGACCTCCTTGCGCTCGATCTTGCGGATGACGAACGGCGCGGTCTGGCCGTTCGCGGCGCCGCCTGCGCATTCGGCGATAATCGCCCGCGCTTCGGCCTCGGCCAGCTTGCGCGCCTTGTTGTCGATCCGTTCGCCGTGAAAGCTGTGCAGGCGCGCGCGGAAGGGCAGCGGATTGCGCGCCTCGAGATGGGCGTCGAGGGTCCAGTATTCCTCGGGCCGGAACGCCTCGCGATCCTTTTCGCGCTCGACGATGATGCGCAGCGCGACGGACTGCACGCGGCCGGCGCTGAGTCCGCGCTTGACCTTGTCCCAGAGGATGGGGCTCACCTGATAGCCAACCAGCCGATCGAGCACGCGGCGCGCCTGCTGCGCGTCGAACAGGTTATGGTTGATTTCGCTCGGATGGGCGATCGCTTCCTTGATCGCCTTTTCGGTGATCTCGTGCAGGAGCACGCGATGCACGCCGGCCTTGACGGCGCCGAGCCGGTCGGCGATATGCCACGCGATCGCCTCGCCCTCGCGGTCCGGGTCGGTGGCGAGAAAGATATGCTGCTTGCCCTTGGCGGCGGCCTTGATGCCCTCGATCACCTTCGCCTTGCCGGCGATCACGTGATACTCGGGCTTGAAGTCATGTTCGATATCGACGCCGAGCTTGCTCTTGGGCAGATCGACCACATGGCCGACCGAAGGCGTGACCTGGAAGTCGGCGCCAAGATAGCGCTTGATCGTTTTGGCTTTGGCGGGCGATTCGACGATTATAAGATTTTTTGCCACTCCTGAGCCCCTTCACTTTATACTCGCACCGGAAGCGGAATCGGTCAGGCCAGGGAAAACAGCTTGCCTGGATACTGAGTCACGAGGCCCCTCAACTCAAGCTCCGTCAACAAGTTAAGCACGATTCGAGCGTTAAGTCCGGCGGTTTCGATTATTGAATCGATATGAAGCTTTTCGGCATCCTTAAGCGTGTTTAATATCATTTTTACTTCATTTGATTCCGATTCGTCCCAATTGGCGGCGCGCTCGCCCGAGCTGTCAGCGCCGCCGCGCGGATCGGCCTTGCGGGTCACGAGCGCGCCCATCTGCGGCGCCAGATCTTCGATCACATCCTCGACACAATCGACCAGCCGGGCGCCTTCCTTCAATAGACGATTGCTGCCGCGGCTACGTCCGGTCAAGGGGCTGCCGGGAACGGCGAACACCTGGCGATCCTGCTCCAGGGCCATCCGGGCGGTGATCAGCGAGCCGCTTTTTTCGGCCGCTTCGACCACCACGACGCCCAGCGCGAGGCCCGCAATCAGCCGGTTACGGCCGGGAAAATTCTCGGCGAGCGGCGGCGTTCCGATTGGCAATTCCGAGATAATGGCGCCGTGGCCATCGACGATCGCGTCGGCCAGCTTGCGGTTTTCGGGCGGATAGATGACGTCGATTCCGCAGCCCATCAGGGCGACCGTTTTGCCGTCGGCGTCGAGGGCGCCCTGATGAGCTTCCGCGTCGATTCCGCGCGCGAGTCCGCTGGCGACGATAAAGCCTTTGGCGGCCAGCTCGAAACCGAGCCGGCGCGCCATCCGGCGGCCCATTTCGCTGGCGGTGCGGGCGCCGACCACCGCGACGCATCGAGGATCGGCGGCGGCGAATTCGCCGCGTATGAAGAAATAGGGCGGCGGATCGGCGATCTGCTTGAGGTTGGCCGGATAATCGGGGTCGCTCCAGCGGACGATTCGGGCGCCGAGCCGGGGCAATTCGCAGAGCTCTTTTTCGAGCGGCGCGAAATCGCTGAAGGCGCGAATCGTGCGGGCGGTCGGGCGCGGAATCCCGCCGCCGGTGAGTTCCGCTTCGCTGGCGGCGAAAATCGCGGCTGGAGAGCCGAAACGATCGAGCAACAGCCGGGCGATTCGCGGGCCGACGCCGCGCACTCGGCGCAGGGCCAGCCAATAGGCGTCCGGAGATGGTGTCATGGCGGTATCCGTCAACGGAGCGGCGTCAGGCGCGCGGGGGCGATTCATCCCGCCGGGTCGGCGCGCGGTCCTTCGAGGCGTATTTGTACAATAAGCGGCGCGCGCGGCAAGGGCGAGATTCGTGTCAGGCAAAATCCGCTTATCTTGACCGGCCAAAATGAATCCTATACTGATGTTGAAACTGCCTTGCATACTGACCGTTCAATCAGCGGTTGTTTTTTTGCAAACAAAGAAGGGACGATGGGCCTAACCAACGGATTGAATGTGGGTGGGGAAGAGAGCGGCTACGGCGATCGGCATGGAATG
>DAHZDR010000544.1 GCA_027403435.1 Deltaproteobacteria bacterium | reverse complement strand
CCGATTTCGTCGATCGGCTGCATTGGCTGACGCAAGGGCAATTGCTCGACGCGGTCGCGGTGGGGCAATTCACGCCCGGCCCGGTCTTCTGCACGGCGACCTTTATCGGTTATCTGCTCGGCCGCACGCGCGGCGCGATCGTCGCGACCGCCGGAATTTTCGCGCCGGCGTTTTTCTTCGTCGCGATTAGCGGTCCGCTGTTGCCGCGTATCCGCCGCTCGCCGGCGGCCGGCGCCTTCCTCGACGGCGTCAACGCGGCGTCGCTCGCTCTGATGGTCGTGGTGACGTGGCAACTCGGACGCGCCGCGATTATCGATGTGCCGACCGTTATAATCGCGGCGCTGAGCGCGTTCGTGCTGATTCGCCACCGGATCAGTTCCGCATGGCTGATCGTCGCCGGCGCCGCGATCGGCGCCGCGCTCACCGGTATCCATTTTTGATTGTGCGATTGCTTGTGCGAGGCCAGTCAGCGCGGCGAAAAATCGTCGTCGTCGGCGGCGGATTCGGGATCGTCGTCGTGGTCTCCGGCTGACGGCAGCGAGGCGTCCGCGGCGAGTGAATCGGCGGGAAGATTGGCGAGGCGGCGCGCGATAATAATGAAGGCCGAATGCGCGACCATCCGATGCTCCGGCCGCACGCTCATCCCCTTGACCCGCCAATGGCGCATCAGCGTCTCGAAGCTGTCGATCTCGCCGAAATCCGGCCGCCGCTGCAACGCCTCGACGGTGTCCTTGAGCTGAATCGCCGTCGGCACGTAGCCGACGAAAACGCCGCCCGGCCGGAGCGCCGGCGCGACCACCTCGAGCGCGCGGCCCGGCTCCGGCAGATCGAGGAAAATCCGATCGGCGCCGGTTTCGTCGAAGCCCGTATACAGGTCGCGCAGCTTGAGCGTCCAATGCGGCGCGTCGCCGAAAAAGGCGGCGACGTTGCGGCGCGCGGCGGCGGCGAAATCCTCGCGGATTTCGTAGGAAATCACCTGGCCGTGCGGACCGACCGCGCGCAGCAGCGCGATCGTCAGCGCGCCCGCGCCGACGCCTCCCTCGATCACCGTCGCGCCCGGATAGACGTCGCCCCACAGCAGCATCGGGCCGGTATCCTTCGGATAGATCACCTGGGCCGCGCGCGGCAGATGGGGAATCAAGTCGGCGTAAGTCGGGCGCAGGACCAGATAGTTTTCGCCGGCGCTGGATTTGACGCGCGAACCCTCTTCGCGGCCAAACAGGGTTTCCGGTTCGATTTGGCCGCGGATTTCGATCCGCTTGCCCGCGCGCAGGATTTTCAGATAGCGCCGGCCCTTGCGATCGATAAAGAGCACGGCGTCGTTTTCATGCAATGGCGGTATCAAGGTGCCTCAGGCTTAGACGCTTGACCGGCCGCGCGCAACCATGCCGCCGCGCGGGGCCGGTCGCGCCGCGCCGGCTATTGACGGGATTGGGCGGCGCCGTTTAGCCTGCTATAATCCCGGCGACCACAATTCGACCGATGCGTGCATCTGACGGAGCGGTGGCCGGGAAATTTTTTTGACTCGCGTCCGATCGCGACGTGTTAGCCTGACGTCGGCGGCCATTTGGGGCAAGCGCGGTCGTATGCGGTTCTGAACGCGGTTCGCGCGGCGCAAAGAGGCGAAGGACAACGATGGCGGAAAAGAAGGCGAAAACGGCGGAAAAAGGCGGCGGCCAGGTGCAGCACAAGCATATGTGCCCGACCTGTGGCGCGGAGAGCAAGGTCACGATGTTCGCCGGATACGGGCGCAAGGGCTTTTATCTCGTCTGCGAGAAGAACTGCGGCTATATCGGCCGCACGCGTTGAGGGGTCTCAGGATGGCGATGGCGCGCGCGCGGAAATCCAAATCGCCCAAGCGCGATCTGACGGTGGGCTTCGCCGAACGGAGCGAAGAGCACAACGAGGACGCCGACCTGCCCAAGGACGAGGCCGGCCGCCGCAAAATCAAGCGTCAGTATCAAGACCTGCTGGGCATCCGGATCGAAAAGCTCAAGGGCCGCATCCTCAATCGCGAACGAATCAACAAGACCATCGAGGGGATCTATTTTATCTGCGTGCGCTGCACGAAGGTCTGCCACTCGCTCGACGACGGCTTGCAGGAAGATCCCGAAAACCAGAACAATCTATGCGCCAAGTGCGCCAAGTCGCGCAACGCGGCGGCCTGAGCGCCGGCGCCCGGACGCGCCGCCCGGTCGTGAGGCTTTGATTTCACCGCGCGAAGCGGTAACTTTCCGGCTAGCCCGGCGCCCGGACGCGCCGCGGAGTTGAACCGCCACGATGGGACTACAGCTAATCCCGCCCGGGATAAACCTCGATTTCGTCGGCAAACGCCATTTCTTCGTGGCGCTTTCCACGGTCGTCAACCTCGTCGCGATTTTACTGTTGCTCTTCGTCGGTCTGAACTATGGAGTCGATTTCGCCGGCGGCAGCGTGATTCAGCTTAAATTCGCCCAACCCACCAACGGCGACCAGATCCGCCATGCCCTGGGTTCGATGGATTTTGGCGAGATTACCGTGCAGGACTTCGGTGCGGCGCGTCTGAACCAGTTCCTGGTGCGCTTCGAGAAGGTCAAGAATATCGGCAGCCTGGGCAAACGAATCGAGGGCGCGCTCAACCGAAGCTATGGTTCGTCGAATCACGCCGAGGTGCTGCGGGTCGAGACGGTGGGCGCCAAGGTCGGACATGATTTGCGCTTCGACGGCTTCATGGCGGTCGCTTTCGCCACCGTCTTCATGGGCGTCTATATTGCGATTCGCTTCCGCAACGTGAGCTGGAGTTTCGGCGCGGGCGCGGTAATCGCCCTGATTCATGACGTGCTGGTGGTCACCGGCGCGCTGGTGCTGTCGCGCCTGCAATTCGATCTGACCACGCTGGCCGGCCTGCTCACGGTAATCGGCTACTCGGTTCACGACACGATTATCGTCTCCGACCGGATTCGCGAGGACGCCGCGCAGCGCCGGCGCGAGTCGCTCGAATCGGTGATGAACCGCGCCATCAATGAAACCCTCTCGCGCACGCTGCTGACCTCGGGCACCGTGCTGGTGGTGCTGATGGCCCTGCTGATTCTGGGCGGACCGATTCTGCGCCCGTTCGCCTTTACGCTCTTTATCGGCATCATTACCGGCACCTATTCGTCGATTTATATCGCCGGTCCGGTGGTGCTTTATTGGGAAAAGGGCCACGGCGCCAACCGGGGCGCGGCGTCGCGCGCGGCCTGACGCGCCGTCCGCGATGATGTCGCCTGACGCGCGGTCCGGCCTTGCCGATTGTCGTCAACAGCGTTCGCGGCCGTTATCTGCTGGCGCTGGCCGCTCCCGCCGAAGCCCTTGGCGACGCGCTGGCGCTGACGCTGGCGCTGGAGCGCGCCGACGGCGTCGAACGAATCGCGATGCGCTGCCGGATCGACCGGACGTTGGCCAACGCCGCCGCACCTGAGGTAATCGTCGCCCGGCTCGCGCCCTGGATCGAACGCGATTTCGAGAGCGTGCGCGAGACCGCGCTGAAAACCATTCGGACCGAACGCCGCTTGCACGAATTCAGCTTCGACGCGGCCCATCGCGGCCCCTTCTGACGCCGGCCGGCCGCGTCCGAAGCGATCCCACCGTGGAGGCTTGACCATGGACACGACGCCCGTGAAATTCCGCCGGGCCGGCGACGCCGATATTCCCGAACTCGCCCGCTTGGTCGCCGCGATCGCCGCCTGGCACGAAGCGCTCGACGCGCGCGCCCGTTTCGATTGGAACGAAATTCGCGCCGCGCCGTCATGGCTGCCCGCCGTGCTCCATCGCGACCATCATGCGGTTTGGGTCGTCGAAAACGGCGCCGGCGGTCTCGCCGGTTATCTCTGGGTCCATCTTCGGCGGGATCGTCAGGGCTATTTGCCGCAGCTTCGCGGGTATATTAATCAAGCTTATCTTGACGAAGGCTGGCGCGGTAAAGGACTAATGCGTCCGCTGCTCGCCGAGGCCTACGCGTGGTTTCGCGCCCGCGGCGTGACGATCGTTACCCTCACCGTGTTGCAGCGCAACTGGCTCGGTTCGACGGCATGGTACAAGCACGGCTTCGAAGATTGGACGCAGGAGCGCCGAATCGACCTCGAAACGCTCGCCAAGCGCTCCTGACCATCCGGTAAGCGCTGGCAATTCCCCTTGACACACAAAGCGAAAATCCTTACTAGACTGAATGGGTCGGGTATTATGCGGAGGGTTCTCACGGGATTTGACAGGTGGAACCTGAAGGCTATACTATACCAATCAGGTCCACTAATTAGACGATTGATTCCGGCGACCGCGCCGGGAAGAGTTCGCGATGCCTAAGCTGCCGATTTACATGGACAATCACGCCACGACGCCGGTCGATCCGCGGGTGCTCGAGGCGATGCTGCCGTACTTCAGCGGAAAGTTTGGCAATGCCGCCAGCCGCAATCATAGTTTCGGCTGGGAGGCGGAAGAGGCGGTCGATCGGGCGCGCGGCCAGATTGCGCAACTGATCAATGCGAAGTCCAAGGAAATCATCATCACCTCGGGCGCGACCGAATCCGACAATCTGGCGATCAAGGGCGTCGTCGAGTTTTACAAGGACAAGGGCGATCACATCGTCACCTGCGTTACCGAGCATAAGGCGGTGCTCGACAGTTGCCGCGCGCTGGAGCGGGCGGGCAAGGCGACGGTGACCTATCTGCCGGTGGACAAGTACGGGATGGTCGATCCCGACGACGTGCGCAAAGCGATCACCGATCGCACCGTGCTGGTCGCGATCATGTACGCCAACAATGAAGTCGGCACCATCCATCCGATCGCCGCAATCGGGCGGATTGCGCGCGAACGCGGCGTGGTCTTCCATTGCGACGCGGTGCAGGCGGCGGGCAAGATTCCGGTGGACGTCGATCGCGACAATATCGACCTGCTGGCGATCAGCGCCCACAAAATTTACGGCCCCAAGGGCGTCGGCGCGCTCTATGTGCGCTCCAGGGGTCCGCGCGTGCGATTGACGCCGCAGATGGACGGCGGCGGCCATGAGCGCGGGATGCGCTCGGGAACGCTCAACGTGACCGGGATCGTCGGCCTGGGCAAGGCCTGCGAAATCGCCGCGGCCGGGATGGCCGAGGAGAATCGCCGCCTGCTCGACTTGCGCGACAAGCTGCAAGCGGGAATTTTCGAGCGGCTCGACGAAGTCTATCTGAATGGCCATCCGCGCGAACGCCTGCCCGGAAATTTGAATATCAGTTTCGCCTACGTCGAGGGCGAATCGCTGCTGATGGGCCTCAACGATATCGCCGTCAGCTCGGGTTCGGCCTGCACTTCGGCGACGCTCGAGCCGTCCTACGTGATTCGCGCGCTCGGCGTTGGCGACGAGCTGGCGCATAGTTCGATTCGCTTCGGCATCGGCCGCTTCAACACCGAAGATGAAGTCGATTTCGTGACCGATCGGGTGACGCGCGAGGTCAGGCGGTTGCGCGAGATGTCGCCGCTGTACGAGATGGCGCGCGAAGGCGTCGATCTCAAATCGGTTCAGTGGAAGGCGGAGTAACCGGCGGGAGAATTTCGTTATGGCTTATTCAGACAAGGTCATCGACCATTACAACAATCCGCGCAACGTCGGCAGCTTCGACAAGGGCGACGCCGACGTTGGCACCGGAATCGTGGGCGCGCCCGAATGCGGCGACGTGATGAAGCTGCAACTGCGGATCAACCCGGAAAGCCGGGTGATCGAGGACGCGCGCTTCAAGACCTTCGGCTGCGGCAGCGCGATCGCCAGCTCCAGCTACGTCACCGAACTGGTCAAGGGCAAGCATATCGAGGAGGCGATGACGATTAAGAACACGGTCATCGTCCAGGAACTGAATCTGCCGCCGGTCAAAATCCATTGCTCGGTGCTGGCGGAAGACGCGATCAAGGCCGCGATTGGCGACTGGAAGAAGCAACATGAAGACGCTCGGCCGTCAGCCGAGCCGCGCAAGGCCCAGGAGGGCTGAGGCGCGTCCGGCGATGGTTCGGTAACGACGCGAACGGGACGATTAAGTCCACAGGGGCCAGGGAAGGTTCGGCATTCAGATGGCGACGGTTACGCTCTCCGACAACGCGATCCGCAAGATCCATCAGTTGACTGCTGAGAAGCCCGAGGCCGGCCTGCGGGTCAAAGTCGTGGGCGGCGGATGCTCAGGCCTGCAATATCGCATGGAGATCGATTCGGCCGGCGAGCGCGACAAGATTTTCGAACGCGGCGGCGCCCGCTTGATCGTGGACAAGAAGAGTTTTCTCTATCTGAACGGTTCCGAACTGGACTACGCCGACGAACTGATGTCCTCGGGTTTCCGTCTGGTCAATCCCAACGCCAGACGCACCTGCGGATGCGGCGAATCGTTCGTGGTCTGAGGCGGCTGGCGCGGCCAAGAGCAAGCGTATCATGGTTACCTGCCCGTCATGCGTGCGGACGCAGCCGCTGGCGCTGGTATGCGCCGGATGTGGCGCGCCGATCGGCGCCAGCGTCGATCTGTTCGCGGCGCTGAATCTGCCGCGCCGCTTGACGATCGATCCGGAGGCGCTGGAGCGCGCGTATCATAATTTGAGCCGCCGGATTCATCCCGATCGTTTCGGCTCCGCCAGCGTCCGCATTCGCGACGCCAGCCTACGCGCCACCGCGCTGTTGACCCGCGCCTATCGCACCCTGCGCGATCCGGCCGCCCGCGGCCGCTACTGGCTGGAACTGCACGGCCATAAGCTCGGCGACGATAATCAGCGGGTGCCGGCGAATTTGGCCGCGCTGGTTTTCGAGACCCAGGAGCGGCTCGCGGAGCTGCGCGACGAACGCACGCCCGGAAATCTGGCCGCGGCGCGCGCGCGGCGCGAGGAAGTCGCGCGGGCGCTTGACGCGGCCGGCCTGGAACTGGCGGAAAATTTCGCGCGATGGGACGCCGACGGCGTCGCCACTGCCGATGGCGAGCACGCCGCGCGGTTCGCCGAACTCAAGGCGGTCCTGTCCAAAATCGCTTACCTGACGACGCTGCATCGCGATATCGACCGGGAACTGGAGACCGCGCGGGCGGCGTAAGCGCCGGGCGCGGCGGACGGCGTTGATCGTCCGGCGCGCTGGCGGTGAAATCCACCATGATCATTCAGCGATCGAAGTGAGCCGGAAACCGAATCCGCAATGGCCCGTATTTTTGGCATAGACCTGGGCACGACCAACAGCCTGATCGCCGTGATCGAGGACGGCGCGCCGCGCGTGATCGCCGATCCGGAGACCGGCGACGCGCTGCTGCCCTCAATCGTCGCGATCACGCCCGCAGGCGGCTGCGTGGTGGGCGCGGCGGCGGCCGCGCTGGAACCGCGCCTGGCGCCCGCCGCCGGCGCTCCGCATCCCGCTGGCGATCCGTCCGGCGAGAGCGTGGTGATCCGATCGGTCAAGCGCTACATGGGCCTGGGCGGCGGCGAGATCGGCGCCGAGGAACGCCAGCGCCACGCCTTTGCGGATTTTTCCGGGCCGGTGGCGCGCTTCAAGGCGGGGTCAAAAACCTATACGCCGCCGCAGCTTTCGGCCGAAATCCTGCGCGCGCTCGCGCGCCGCGCCGCGGCCGCGCTCGGCGGCGAAAAGGTCGAACGGGTGGTGATTACCGTGCCGGCCTATTTCAACGACGCGCAGCGCCAGGCGACCAAGGACGCCGGCCGGCTCGCCGGACTGGAGGTCGTGCGGCTGGTCAACGAACCGACCGCCGCGTCGCTCGCTTACGGCCTCAACCAGCTCACTGAAGGCCGCGTCGCCGTGTACGATTTCGGCGGCGGCACGTTCGATATTTCGATCCTCAATATCAAGGGCGGCGTTTTCGAGGTAATCGCGACCAACGGCGACACCCATCTGGGCGGCGACGACCTGGATCAGGCGATTGTCGCCGAACTGCTGGCGGATCTGCCGTCCGAAGCGCGCGCCGACCGCAATTTGTGGAACAGCGCGCGCGCCGCCGCGGAAGCGGCCAAGCTTCGTCTGAGCGAGGCTGAGAGCGCGGAAATCCGGATCGCCGCGCCGGGCCGTCCGATCGTCCGCACGCTCGGCCGCGCGGATTTCGAACGTATCGCCGCGCCGATCGTGGAGCGGACGATCGACTGCTGCGCGCGGGCGCTGGCCGACGCGAAGCTCGCGCCGGCGGCGATCGACGCGGTGGTGCTGGTGGGCGGCTCCACGCGGTCGCCGCTGGTGCGGCGGCGCGTGGCGGAATTTTTCGGCCGCGATCCGTTCCATACGATCAATCCCGATGAGGTCGTCGCGCTGGGCGCCGCCGTGCAGGCCGGCGTTCTGATGGGCGCGCGGACGGATCTGCTGCTGCTCGACGTCGTGCCGCTCTCACTCGGAATCGAGACCATGGGCGGCGTGATGGAGCGGCTGATCCATCGCAACTCCACGATTCCCACCAGCGTTACCGAGGGTTTCACCACGGCGGTCGATAATCAGACCCATGTTGACGTGCATGTGCTGCAGGGCGAGCGCGAGCTGGCGCGGGATTGCCGGAGCCTCGCGCGTTTCAAGCTCGGACCGCTCGATCCGGCGCCGGCGGGACTGCCGCGGATAGAAGTTACTTTCCTCATCGACGCCAACGGGATACTCAATGTAATGGCGCGCGATCAGCGCACCGGCCGTGAGCATTCGGTTGACGTCAAGCCGAGCCACGGCCTGACCGACGAGGAGATCGAGCGGATGCTTGAGGAGTCGATCGACCTCGGCGAGCGGGATCTGGAAGAGCGGCTGCTGATCGTGGCGCGCAACGAC
>DAHZDR010000539.1 GCA_027403435.1 Deltaproteobacteria bacterium | reverse complement strand
CCTTGGGCCGGGGGCTTCGATGCCCTGCTGCGTTAATGGCGGCGGCGAATTGGGCAAATCTCGCAGAGCTTTTCCTGAGGGGCCGCCGCCTCCGCCAAGATAGCCCGGCGGAAAAGGATTCGACTTGATAATTTGGGCGGCGGAGACGGGAAAGGAGAAGTAAAAAAACAGGAGGACGGTCGCGATTAGAAATTTAATCATCTTCTTTTATTCCAACCTCCTTTTTTAGGCCGTGACAATTGCAACGACCGGTTTCCAGACTAATCCCGCCTTTATAAAATTCAAGAGACAACAAGTTTTGCTATCTGTGAGTGTTGCCCCTCGGAATCAGCGCTTGCGCATCACGAACTGGGAGCGTCGCTTGAAGATCGGCCGGACCGGCGCGCCCGCGACGAATTCGTCCACCGCGCGCGTCACGCCGTCGTCCCAGAAGCCCGCGTAGTGATAATCGTCGCAGACTATATGGCCGCCCGGCTTTACCTTGCAAAAATAGGCTGTGAGATCGGCCTTGACGTATGCATAGGAGTGATTGCCGTCGATATAAACCCAATCGAGGCTTGAATCGGCAAACGCGGCGGCGGCGGATTGCGAGTCCGCGCGATGAACGATAACCCGCCCCTCGGCGATTTCCGCGGTGAAGCGGCGGCATACGAAATTGTGCCGCTCGTCCGCGTTCAGGGCGCGCGCGGAGGTCGCTGCCGATCCGCTTCCGGCGCCGGCGAACTGGCCGTATTCGCCGCCGGCCGCGGTCCACGGATCGATCAGATGCAGCACGCGCGGCCGGTTTAGCGCCAGAATTCGCGCCGAAAAATCGCCGAGATCGACGCCGATTTCGGCGACCATGCCGGCGCGGGGCATCCGCGCCAGGATAAAGTCGCGCACCGTTGCCCGTTCGGGCCGCCGGCCGGCGAACCGCAATCGCCACAAAATTGGATGCATCGCAGGAGAATTTGTCCGTCGGGCGCGATTTTCGCAAGCGCCCCGCCGGGCGCGCTGTCACGATTCAAGCCGGCTTGATAGCCTAAACCGGCAATGGCGTGCGCCGCCGCACACCTGCGAGCGAGCGGACTCCGGCGATGGCTTCCCGGCGTAAAGCGACGAAAACCCCCCGGCCAATCCATATTCCCGCGGTTGCCGAAAGCGCTTCGTGGATCGAGAGCGATCGCTACGATCGGCGCGCATGGGCGGAACTCGGCGCGGGCGCCGAGTCGATTCGCGCGCTGGCCGAGGCCGGCGAGCGGCTGGCGCCGCATTTCGGCGCGTTGATGGGGGACCTGTTCTTCGGACTTTTCAAATACAACGTGGTCTGGCTCAAACCCGACGCGGTGCGGCGCGGCGCGCTTCTGAACCGCGCGATCCTGGAGCATCTGCTGCCTTCGCCCGCGTTCGCGATGCTCAAGGAACGGACGTTGCTTGAGGAAGACAAGGCCGTCCTCGGCGCGATCGTGCTGGGCGAGCAGGCGTTGGAGATGCTGCGCACGGAGAAGCTGGCGAATCGGAGCGAACTGCTCGATCTCTGGGATCTCGAGCATCAGGAGCAAGACCTCGAGCAGCGCGCGGCCGCGCTCAAGAACGCTATCGAACTGACGCCCGAGCCATCGCCCGAGACGCCGGAACCGGCCGCGCCGGGACCACCCAAGGGAGCGGCCGCGAAGAAAATCGCCGAGCTGCGCGACGCCGCCGAGCGCGCCGCCAAGGTCTCCGAAGCGCGGCTGAATCAGAAGACGCGGATCGTCGAAGAGCAGTTGCGCCATGCCGATCGCGGCGAGTTGCGCCGGATGGAGCTTAACGCGGCGCGGCTCGCCGAAGAGATCGACCGGGTCACGCGGGACAGCCACGATTTCAGCCGCGAATTCGGCCAGGGCGGGCGGATGTCGGCGAGCGAGCGGCTCGAACTGGGCAAACGGCTGGCGCGGAATAAGCGGATCGGCGAACTCGCGCGGCTGGTCGGACGGCTCAAGCAGGAGGCGCGCGCGCTTCGCCGCCGCACGCTCGATCGCGGCGTGGCCGAGACCTACGACGTCGAACGCGGCGGCGAAGTTGGCCGGCTGATTCCGTCGGAACTGGTCGCGCTGGGCCATCCCGCGCTCGCCCGCGATTTCCGCCGCCGCCTGCTCGAAGGCGAGTTGCTGCAATACCGGCTGCGCGCGGACGAACAGAAGGGCAAAGGCCCGATGGTGGTGTGTATCGACGTAAGCTCCTCGATGCAGGGCGACAAGGAACTGTGGGCGAAGGCGGTGAGCCTGACGCTGATGGATATCGCGCGCCGCCAGCGCCGCCTGTTCCGCGCGGTGCTGTTCGCCGCGGGCGCGGAGACGCTCAAGGTGCTGGACCTCAATCGCGAGCGGCGCTATCAGCCGGAACTGCCCAAGGTGCTCGAGATGGCGGAGTATTTTCCCGGCGGCGGCACGGATTTTCAGGCGCCGCTCGACGCCGCCGTCGCGCTGATCGCGCAACGCAAGCTCAAGCGCGCCGATATCGTGATTATCACCGACGGCGAATGCGCGGTCGCGCCGCAATGGCTCGCGGAACTCCGCCGGAGCAAGGCGGAGCTTAAATTTTCGATTTTTTCCGTGCTGGTCGATCTCGGTTCAAGCGCAACCTCGACGCTCGCGCAATTCAGCGACCGAGTGACCTCGGTCACACGCCTGAGCGACCCGAAAACGCGCGAGATTTTCCTGAACGTCTGACGCGGCCGTCCGCGCGGACGCTCCGCGCGCAGCGAAAAACAACGCATACGCGGGCTTTGCCGCCGCACGCCGCGCCGTTATCATCCATGACTGACTCAGTCGATGAACCCGTCCGACAACAGATACCTGAATAATCCGCCGCGCCGCGTACT
>DAHZDR010000519.1 GCA_027403435.1 Deltaproteobacteria bacterium | reverse complement strand
TTCGCGCGCAGACAGGTCGAACGTTCCGCGACCTGCCGCGTAATCGTCATGAAGTATTGATCCCAGCTTGGCCGCGCCACGCTATCCAACTCCGCCATTGGTCAATCTTTACGCCGTTAAACCGCGCAAAATACCGTCAAGACAACTCTTGCGCCGGATCGTGAACCTACGCTTTGAACGGCATGCTCGGCACGTTCATGCCGTGCGCTGGCGCCGCCGGCCGGGCGCTTCGAACCGGCCGACCCGGATGCGCGCCGGCGCTTCCAGGCGCCATCAGCATCACATTGATGCCGTTGCCGCCCGAGGGCTCGTCGGGCGGTAGTTGTCGCTGGCCGGGCGCGTTCGGAGCGGGCGGCGCAAAAGCAATTGGCACGGGAGGAAAAGTGACGATAAACAACGCAATCGTCGCCCATGCCATCCAGGGACGGGCGCCGCTCAAGGGGGTCTCCGCGTCGATCGTCGCGGGATGGCCCAGTCCAAGCGCGAACACCAGCCCGAACCAGATTAGCCATCCCAGCCAGAAATCGTAGCCGAGCAGGTACGGCACGAGCACCATCAGCGCGCATCCAAGCCAGCAGAGCCGCGAAATCACCCGATGCCATCGGCCGCCAAAGAGGGCATAGACGGTATGGCCGCCGTCGAGCTGTCCCACCGGCAGTAGATTGATCGTCGTCACCAGCAGACCGATCCATCCGGCGAAAGCGATCGGATTCAGTTCGACATTCACAGCGTTGGGATTTACGCCGAGCACCACTCGCGAAACCGTCCAGAACAAAATCGAGTTGCCCAATTCGAGGCCCCCGCTCGATTGGTCGAGCGGCGTGACGGTCGATTTCGTCAGCCCGATAACAATCGCGACGAGCGCGACGGCGAATCCCGCCCACGGTCCCGCCGCGCCGATATCAAACATCGCGCGGCGCGTGGTTACGGGCGCTTTAATCCGGATAAACGCGCCGAACGTGCCGGCGAAAAAGATCGACGGAAACGGCGCCGGGATGAAATAAGGCAGCGTCGAATCGATTCCGTGCCGTCGCCCCATCAGGTAATGGCCCATCTCATGCGCCAACAGAATCGCCATCAGCGGCAGCGAAAACGACAATCCCGCCGGCAAATTGACGAGGCTCGCGATTGGATCGAACAGGTTGATCGGCGGTCCCGCCATGTCCGCCCCCGCCATCGTGGTGGTCAGCAGGGTCAGCAGGAACAGCGCGAGATTGAGCCGCGGCACGTCGTTCGGCCGCGGCCCCGGCCGCCGATCATTTTCCGTCTCCGGCGAAGTCCCGGCGAAGCGCGGAATATCGGTCAGAAGCGGAGAGATTTCCTTGTATGCGCCACTATCTTCCATCAGTTGATCGCCGCCCGGCGCGCACCGTCACCAGCGTTCCCGGTCCGGCGGCGAAGCGTTCGGCCGCGTTGCCGTCGCGCACCGCGACCTCAAGCGTTCCGAAGCTGCCGAAGATGGCGAGCGCTGCGCCCGCCGGGGCTTCGCCGTATGTGTTGTGCGGATAAATTCGTGTGCCTCGGCCAATCGTAACCCAAAGGGGAAATCCGCGAAAGCGGCCGGCAAACCGCTCATAGCGCGGCCGATCGATATTGCTCGCCAGATTGCCGTAGCCGTCCACATAAACCACCGTGCCGGTCAGCCGCGCGCCCGCTTCGCGCGGCGCCGGCGGCATCGGCGGCCGGATCAGCGCGTCCACCGCCACCGCCGGACCGAACGCGCCGAGTCCAATCCCGCGCCCCAGATACGCGGCGGCGGGCGCAAACAGATCGCGTCCGTGAAAGGTCGCGCTCAGCGCTTTCAGCCGGTAGCGCGGATTGCTCAATTCGACCGCGCCGATAATGCCGGCTTCATCCGCGGCCGGCCAGAGCACGCCATTGTCGGGGCCGACGAAGCGCGCGCCGGCGCGGGTCTCCAGCGCGATCGCGCGCCGCGTTGTGCCCACCCCGGGATCGACCACCGCCAGGAAAATCGTGCGCGCCGGGAAAAATCGC
>DAHZDR010000498.1 GCA_027403435.1 Deltaproteobacteria bacterium | reverse complement strand
AAACCGATTCCTGTCGTCACCCCCCTGATGGCGCCGTTTTTCGACGCCGCCCGGCGCGGCGAGTTGATGGTCCAGCAATGCGCCGATTGCGGCGCGGCGCGCTTTCCGGCGCGGGAGCTGTGCGCGCAGTGTCTGTCGCGGACGGCGCGCTGGATCAAGGTCAGCGGCCGCGGCGAGGTGCTGAGCTTCAATGTGATGCATCAGGTGTATCATCCGGGGTTCGCCGCTGAAGTTCCGTACGCCGTGGTGATGATTAAATTGGAAGAAGGACCGGCGATGGTATCGAATCTGGTGGGCGTGAAACCCCACGAGATCCGTTGCGGAATGCCGGTCGAGGTCGTTTTCGAACGGCTGAACGATGAAGTCAGTCTGCCCAAATTCCGGCCCCGCGCCGCCGGTTAGGAGCGGTATGGATTGCGCTCGCCCGTCCCGCGCGCGGAGGTTAAAACCCTAAATGTTAACGCTCGACCAAAATTATCTGCAGCGCCTGATGGAAAGCTCTCCCGACATCATAATCGCCGTCGATAATGAAGGCATGATTATTTATTACAACGACGGCGCGCGCCGCAATCTGCACTACAGCGCCGACGAAGTGATCGGGCGGAAAATCGATCGCATTTATCCGACCATCGACGAAGCCCGCCGGGTGATGAAGGCGCTGCGCGAGGCCGATGACCATCGGATTTCGAGTTTTGAGACGGTGCTGCGCGACAAGGACAATCAGCAGATTTCGTGCGCCATTTCCGGATCGCTGATTTTTGACGATGCGGGCCGGGAAATCGGCTCGATCGGCTACGCCCGGGATATTCGGCGGATGCGCCAGCGGGAACAGCTCGCGACCTGCGGCGAAATCGCCGTCAGCCTCGCGCATGAAATCAACAATCCGCTCGAAACCATCACCAACAATCTGGATTTGCTCGCGCGCGAAATTCAGGGCCATCTGAGCGACGCCGAGATGGCGGTCGAAACCGCCCGGCTTGACTCGATTCGCGCGGGCCTCGCCCGCGTGCAGGGAATCGTGCGCCGGCTCGACGAGATGACCCGCAAGGGCGTCTATGAGACGCGCGATTATCTGCAGGGCAGGAAGATGGCCGACCTCGCGCCGCGCGAGGGCGAGGCCGCGCCGAAAATCGCGGGCGCGCGTCCCAACGGCGCGGCGCGGCGCGACGACTGGGCGCTCAGCGGGATGTCGGTGCTGGTGCTCGACGACGACGTTTCGGTGGTCAGCTCGCTGGCCGACGTGCTGCGCGCCGAGCGCTGCGTGGTCCATACGGCGACCCGGCCCAGCGCGGCGTTAGGCATTCTGCGCAACGTCAAAATCGACGCGGTGATTTCGGACGTCGTGATGCCCGAAATGGACGGTTACGAATTTTACATGAAGGTCAAGGAAGAATGGCCGGCGTTGCCGGTGATCCTGATGACCGCTTACTATTACGACAAGGACCACATCATCAAACGCAGCCGCCTGCGCGGCCTGGAAGCGGCGATTTTCAAGAAACCGGTCAATCCCGCCAAACTGCGCCAGGTGCTGATTGGCGCGCGCGCGCACGCCAACGCGCCGACGCCGCCCGCGCCGCCGGCGGCCACGGCCACGCGCCGCGCCTGAGCGCCCCGCGGCGGCGAAGATCGCGGCGGACTTGCCGCTTTACCACGGCGCTGGCGGCGCGCCGGCGTGGTCGAAACGAATCGTCACCGTGGCGCCGTGACCCTTGAGGCTGGCGACCGCAAGCCGTCCGCCGTTGAGCGCGAGCAGCCGATAGGCGCGCGCGAGGCCCAGTCCGAGACCCTCGAAACGGCGCGCCGCCGTCTCCTGCTCCTGCGAAAACGGTTCGAATAATCGCTCCAGATAATGGCCGCCGATGCCGACCCCGGTGTCGGCGATAGTCAGTTCGAGGACGCCGGCGGCGTCGCGCGCGAGCCGGACCGTGATTCCGCCGCGCTCGGTGAATTTGATCGCGTTGCGCAGCACCGCCGCCAGCGCCGCTTCGAGACAGAATCGATCGCAGCGCACGATCGCGTCCGGGGCGGCGTTTTCCAGGGCGAACGCGAGCCCGTGGGCCTCGGCCGCCGCGCGCGACGCGTCGCAGGCGGCGGCGAGCAGGGGCCCTAGTTCGATCGGCGTCGGACGTAATTCGATCGCGCCGGCGTCGAGCCGCGCATATTCGAGGATTTCGTCGATGGTTTCGGCCAACCGCCGCCCGGCGCGTTGCAGCGCCGCCAGCGCCGCGCTCTGGCCGGCGTCGCCGGTCTCCTCGAAATGCTCCGCGAGCGCTTCGCCATAGCCCATGATGACGTTGAGCGGAGTGCGGATTTCGTGATTCAGATTAGCCAGAAACGCGGTCTTGAGACGGCCCGCCTCGCGCGCCGCCACGGCGCGCATCAGGGCCCGCTCGGCGCGCCGGCGGCCGGCGTCGCGGAAGGTCACGGCGACGGCTTCGCCGCCGTCGAATTCGATTTGGCGGGCGGCGATCAAGGCGCTGACCGGCCGCCCGTCGCGAGTGCGCAAAGCCGCGCGCGCGGCCGCGATCGTCGCGCCCGCGGCGAGCCGTTCGGCCAACCGCTCGGCCTGTCCGCCGGCGGCGATGCCCAATTCGCCAAGCGGGCGGCCGATGGCGTCCGCCAAATCGATCGCGAACATCCGGGCGAAGGCGCGGTTGGCGGCCAGCAGCCGCGGCGCGTTCGCCGCGAAAATCGCCATGGCGTCGAACGCCGCCGCAAGCAAATGTCCGGCCGGTTTTACGGATGACGCCGCCGCGGAGTCGATTTTACTGTCGGCGCGGGAATCCTCACGCACCTTGCGCGCTCCATAAACTTGCAAGTGGTGGCCGCATGCGCGCGGCGATTTAAGAAAAACTTGCCTTATTTATCCCAAAAGTAGATCGGTGGCGTGAGCAAGGGCAAGCAAGAATTCGCTTTCCCCCGTTTAGCAACTTTTATTTCGTGATAATTAACTCCTGGGCGGCGCCGGGCGTGGTCGGGAAACGCGATCGCCGCCGCGCCCGGCTCCGTCGCGATGGCGCCATGCGGGCGCTACCGCGCTCAGGGCCTTGACCGGGGCGCCATACGGATGATAATCATTATCACCTGATAGATGAAACTGAAGGTCGTCAAGGATAGCCGCCGCGCGGGTTACGCGCGTGCGCGGATGGCCGAATTCGCGGATCGATGCCGCGCGGCCGGGCTGCCGGTGACGCCGCAGCGCATGGCGATAATCGCGGCGTTGCTCGGCGCGAACGACCATCCGCGGGCCGAAGCGATTTGCGCGGAAGTGCGCCGGCGCCATCCGCATGTTTCGCTGGCCACGGTCCATCGCACGCTCGAAACGCTCTGTCGGATCGGCGAGGCGCGCAAGGTGACGACGCTGCATGACAGCGCCCGTTACGACGGCAACCTGGAGCCGCATCATCATGTGGTTTGCGTGCGCTGCCGGCGGATTTGCGACGTCGAGATCGCGGGGCTGGAGGACGCGCTCGGCGGGGTGTTGACCGCGCCCGGTTTCAGGGCGCTCGGCTGGTCGTTGGAAATCCGGGCGCTATGCGACGATTGCGCAAGTTCCGGCGGACGCGCGGGGCGTTCGCCAAAGTCGCGCGGCGCGGATCGGCGCGCCGCCCAGTTTGCAACAAAACCCACAGGGAGCGATTGAAATGAAGAATCTCAAAGGAACCAAGACCCATCAGAATCTGAAGGACGCCTTTGCCGGCGAAAGCCAGGCCAACCGCCGCTATCTTTATTTCGCCAAGGTCGCGGACGTCGAAGGCCAGCCCGAGATCGCCGGCTTGTTCCGCGACACGGCGGAAGGCGAGACCGGCCACGCGCACGGCCATCTGGATTACCTCAAGTCGGTGGGCGATCCGGCGACCGATCTGCCGATCGGCGACAGCCTGCTCAATCTGAAGTCCGCCGTGCATGGCGAGACCCACGAGTACACCGACATGTATCCCGGGATGGCGAAGACGGCGCGCGACGAGGGCTTCAGCGAAATCGCCGACTGGTTCGAAACGCTGGCCAAGGCCGAGAAATCGCACGCGGGCCGGTTTGCGAAGGCGAGCCAGACGCTTTAGACGGAGCTGGGCGCGGCCGTGGCGACGCGGCCGCGCGCGATCCGCCGGCGCGCCGATTTGCGCACCGGCGCGCTGGCGGATCCTCCAACCCGCGCCGCATAATCCGCAAACGGAAGCCACGCGATGAGCCGAATCGAAGCCCGACCCACCGACGGCCTCTCCTACGATCCCAACGAACCGAAGTACTGGGACCGCGCCAAACTCGACGGCGAGATCGATCGCGTCTTCGACATCTGTCACGGCTGCCGGCTGTGCTTCAATCTTTGTCCGTCATTTCCCGAACTGTTCCAGGCGATCGACCGCAACGGCGGCGATATCCACAAGGTCGCGCGCGCGGACCGGGAGCGGGTGATCGATCTATGCTGGGGATGCAAGCTGTGCGAGGTGAAGTGTCCGTACACGCCGCGCGACCGGCATGAGTTTCAGCTCGATTTTCCGGCGCTGGTGCTGCGCGCCCGCGCGGTGCGGGGCAAGGAGCGGGGAATCGCGCGGCGCGAGAAGCTGCTCGGCGATCCCGATCGCGCCGGCAAAATCGGATCGAAGCTGCCGGCGCTGGCGAACTGGGCCTGCCGCAGTCCTTTCCAGCGGCGGATGATGGAGCGGATGCTGGGCATCCATCGGGACAAAAAGCTGCCCGAATTCGCCGGCGAAACCTTTGAGCAATGGATCGCGCGCGCCGGCTTGCCGGCGGCGCCGGCGGAGCCCAGCGCCAAGGTGGCGATTTTCCACACCTGCTTCGTCAACTTCTACAATCCCGCGCCCGGGCAGGCGCTGGTCAAGGTGCTGGCGCGCAACGGCTGCGCGATCGCGAGTCCGGAGCAGAATTGCTGCGGGATGCCGGCGCTGGACGGCGGCGATGTCGCCTTCGCCCAGGCGCAGGCGCGCGCCAATGTCGCGAAGCTGCTGCCGCTGGCGCGCCAAGGCCACAAAATCGCGGCGATCAATCCGACCTGCTCGATGACGCTCAGGCGCGAATATCCGACGCTGGTCGGCACGCCCGAGGCGCGCGAAGTCGCCGCCGCGGTGGTCGATCCGGGCGAGTTGCTCGATCAATTGCGCCGCGCGGGCAAATTCGATCGCGCTTTCAAATCGACGCCGGGCAAGATCGCCTATCACGTGCCGTGTCATCTGAAGACCCAGGCGATCGGACTCAAGTCGCGCGACCTGATGCGGCAGATTCCGGGAGTCGAAATCGCCACGGTTGACGCCTGCACCGCCCATGACGGCACATGGGCGATGAAGAAGGAATTTTTCCCGCTTTCGATGAAGTGGGGCGAAAAGGCGTTTGCCGGAATGCGCGACGCCGAGGCGCAAATCATGGCCACGGATTGTCCGCTGGCGGCGGTGCAGATCGAGCAGGCCACGGGCGCGCGGCCGATCAATCCGATCGAGGTGCTGGCGCGCGCGTATGAAGCCGGCGGTTTTGCCACGCCGGTCGCGCCGCCGGCGGCCGGGGAAGAAAAATCGTGAAGCCGGTTACGTTGAAGGAGCTGATGCCGTGGCCGCAGTATGAAATTCTGCGCCCGCGCCTGCGGCCCCTGTTGATCGCGGAAAAGGAACGGCGGCGGCTCGCCGTCGGCGAGCATCTGACGCTGCTTTTCGAAAACGGCCAGACCGTCTGGTACCAGATCGAAGAGATGATCCGCGCCGAACGGATCGAAGCCGAAGACGCGCTGCGCCACGAAATCGACACCTACAATGAATTGCTGCCGCGGCCGGGCGAACTCACCGCGACGCTGCTGATCGAGTATGCGGACGTGAAGGAGCGCGACGCCGCGTTGCGCGCGCTGGTCGGCCTCGAACGCCATCTGTGGATTGCGATCGGCGGGCGGCGCGAGCCGGCGCGCTTCGACCATCGGCAGTTTGATCCCGATCGGGTAAGCGCCGTGCAGTTCGTGCGGTTTCCCACGGGCGGACTCGACGCGGCGGAGTTCCAGGCGCACGCCGCCGCCGGGAAAATCGCGATCGAAGCGGACCATCCGCATCTCCAGGCGCGCGCGCCGATCCAGGGGCCGATCGCGCGGGCGCTCGCAGGCGATCTGCGCGGCGACTAAGGCCGCGCAATTCCATTGGGCGGGCACGCCGACGGACCGGCCATGCGCGCCGCCCGCGGCGTGCCTCCATGCGATGTGCCGATTGGGGAAATTCTCCGGCGGCAATTGTAGAATTGGGACGTTGCCCGCCTTTCGGCAAACTTCGATGTCGCCGAAGCGCGACCGCGATTGTTAACCTTCAGCGCTCGCTGTATGATGCTTTATAGTCTAATTTGATGAAATTGCTCAATTTATCGTACATTTAATTCGTTTCTGGAGCGGCATTTGCCGTCCGTGATGGGACTGGCGGGATATTTGCTTGCCAGTACGAATTGACAGCGTGCGGAGATGGCCGCAGGCTGGAATTGGCGGCGGACGCCGTTGTCGATTCGCGCCGCGTGGGGCGTGATTGGCCGCGTCGCGGTGCGGAGGCTTGATGGTTCGCGCAAAGTTATCGTGGATGTGGGAAAGTTCGCCGGCGCGCGCGGCGCGCGGTTCAGCCGTGCGGTTCGGCGGCGGGTGTCCGCGGGGAGCCGACTGACGTGGATTGGTATCTCGTCCGCACCAAATCGAACAAGGAGCGCTGGGTCCGGGACCAGCTCGCGGCGACGTTGCCGGAAGTGTTTTTGCCGCTGCTCGAATCGCGCGAGCGCCGATGGGGCAAGCTCGCATGGACGATTACGCCGCTCTTCCCATGCTACCTGTTCGCCCGTTTGAATCCGCGGCGCGATTACTTCGACGTGAGATATCTTCCCGGCGTGCAGGGTTTGGTCGGCGCGGGCGCCGAACCGCTCGCCGTGCCGCAGGGAGTGATCGAGGAGATTCGCCGGCGCGGCGTCAACGGCGTGGTCAAAATCGAGGATCGGGCCTTGGGCGGCGGCGACCGGGTGCGCGTGATCGAAGGTCCGTTTCGCGGCTTCGAGGCGATCTTTGACCGCTACCTGTCGGGCGCCGAGCGGGTCACGATTCTGCTCAACACGATCGAGGCGACCGGGGTGCGCGTGGTGTTGCCGGCCTCCGCCGTAACCAAATTTTCGTGACGCCGCGGCGCGCGGAATATAGCGGCGCCGGTTGCGCTTGATTCCGCCGCTTCGCCACGCCCGCCGGTTGCGCCGAACGCGCGTGCGGCGTTGCGTCTTCTCGGCCGCGCTTATGAAATCCGCGAATAAAGCCGGCGCGGATTCTCCCACAGAATCTTGCGCTGGACCTCGGGCGGAAAGACTTCGGGCCGCGCCGTCAGTTTCACCGTGTCGGGAAAGCGGCCGTCGAAATGCGGATAGTCCGAGGCGTAGAGGATATGCTCCGGGCCGACGAAATTGGCGACGAACGGCAGCGTTTCCTCATCCGGGTCGCACGAGATAAAGAAATTTTCCGAGCGAATTGCGGCCGACGGCTTGCGCCGCAGAAACGGCACATATTCCGGCATCAGTTCGTAGTGCTCGTCCAGCCGCTCCATCCAGAACGGCAGCCAGCCGACGCCCGCCTCCAGAATCGCGACGCGCAGCCGCTCGAACCGATCGAGCACGCCGCCGCCGATCAGCGCCGCGGCCGCCCGCATCATTTCGAACGGATTGGTCGCGGCGTGCTGCAAAAAAAGATTGTTGGTCATCTCGAAGGTGCCCAGCCCGTAGGGCGGACGGGCGGTGCCGCCGTGGAGGCAGGCGGGCAGATCGGCGTCCTGGCAGGCCTGCCAGATCGGATGGAATCCCGGATGGTCGAGCAGGCGATCCTCGACGTGGCCTGACAGATAGACGCCGACCGCCCAGGGCGTGCGCGCGACCTCGTGGATGATCGCGGCGGCCCGCTCCGGATCGCGCATCGGCACGACCGCGACCGCCTTCAGCCGGTGGGGATAGGCCGAACAATAGTCGGCGATCCAGCGATGATAGGCGCGGATCATCGCAATTTCGAAATCGACCGTTTTCAGCGCGCAGAAGCTCGAAACGATCGTCGCGAACAGCACGGCGACGTCGATGCCCTCGCGGTCCATGTCCTTGACGCGGATATGCGGGTCCCAGCCGCCGCGCATGTCGGGCTTTTCGGCGCGCGGATTGCGTCCTCCGCGCACCAGCGGTTTATCGGGATGCGGCACGCCGAGCGGGCGGCCGGTGTCGAGCTGATGGAACATTCCGAAGAAGAATTTGGATGGCCGCCGCGCGGCCTCGCGTTTCAGCTCCTCGAGATCGGGTTGGTATTTCGCTTCGAGGTAACGGTCGTAAAGATCGTTCGGCTCCATCACATGGCCGTCGGCGTCGATCACCTTGATGCCGTTGAACATCGTGTCGTCCTCGCTCGCGTGCGCTGGCTGGTTGTTGCGTCCGATCCGCCGCGTCAGTCCCGTTATTATCCCGGCGTGCGCTAATCTCAAGCGCGGCGCGACGCGGCTATTCCGACGAGATCGGCGGCGCGATTTGTTCGAGGCTCTGGCGTTCCGCCGGCACGCCGATAGCCAGTTCGACGGCGGCCGCGAGCAGCATCAGCGCCGCCGCCGCCAGATAGCCGTGGAACAGGGCGGCGCGCGCGCCCGTGTCGATCAGGCGGCCGAAGAACCAGGGCGCGGCGATGCCGCCGACTGTCGTGCCGGCGGCGAAAAAGATCGCGATCGCCAGCGCCCGAATCTCCAGCGGAAAGATTTCGCTGACCGTAAGATAGGCCGAACTCGCGGCCGGCGACGCGAAGAAAAACATCGCCGTCCAGAGCAGCTCCTGCTCGCGGCTGGTGAGCGCGCCGCGCGCGAACAGCGCGCCGGTTGCGATCAGAATCGTCGCCGCGATCGCATAGGTCGCCGCGATCATTGGCCGCCGGCCGATCGTGTCGAACAGCGGACTCAGCGCCAGCGGTCCGATGAAATTCGCCGCCGCGAACGGCAGCATAAAGACGGCCGCGCGATCGGCGCTGACGCCATAGAAGCGGTTGAGCACGATTGCGTAGGTAAAGAAGATGGCATTGTAGGTGAACGCCTGCGCGACCATCAGGGTGAGCGCCAGGAGGGCGCGTTGGCGGTAGCGCGTGACGATTGCGCGCAGCGCCCCGCCAAGGCCGATCGCGCGGCGCGGCCGGATGTGGATCGCCAGTTCCGGCGCCGGGGGCGCGAGCCGCCGGCCGGATCGCATGGCGACGCCGCGTTCGATTTCCGTGACGATCCGTTCCGCTTCGCCGAGCTTGCCGTGCGTCAGGAGCCAGCGCGGACTTTCCGGAATGAAGTTGCGCAGATATAGAATCGCAAGGCCGAACGCCGCGCCGGCCGCGAAGCCAAATCGCCATCCATAGCGATACGGCAGAATCAGCGGATTGAGAACCACGATTCCCGCGAGTGAGCCGGCTCCCGCGCCGAGCCAGAAACTGCCGTTGACGATCAAATCGACGCGGCCGCGAATCCGCGCGGGAACCAGCTCGTCGATCGCGCTGTTGACCGCGGCGTATTCGCCGCCGATTCCGGCGCCGGTCACCGCGCGGAAGATCGCGAAACTGGCGAGATTCCATGAGCATGCGGTCAGCGCCACTCCGGTCAGATAGAGCGCCAGGCTGATAAAGAAAAATTTCCGCCGGCCGTGGCGGTCGGTCAGATGGCCGAAGACGAGCGCGCCGATTACCGCGCCGGCGAGATAGCACGAACTGATGAAGCCGATTTGCGCCGCGTCGAGGCCGAGCGTGTCCGGCCGCCGCAGCACCGCGCCGATCGCGCCCATCAGCGTGACTTCCAGACCGTCGAGCGCCCAGGTGATGCCCAGGCCGACGACGATCAGCAGATGGAAGCGGCTCCACGGCAGACGGTCGAGCCGCGCCGGAATCAGCGTGACGAACTCGTTCGTGGCGGCGGGCGAGGCGGATTTACGCAACGGCTCCCTCGGCGATCGTGGCGCCCGCGGCGGCGCGCATATCTGCGCGCGCGATGGTCGCAAGCGCTATCAGAACACGCTTTGCGGCGCCGCGTCACCTGCCCGCGCGCCGCGATAATCCGTGGCGGCCGGCGACACGCGCGAGAGCAAAGCGGCTTTCCAAGCCGGGCGCATATCGAATATGGTGGGCGCCATCGATGGCCGTCCAATCCGGATCCGCAACGCCGACCGCCGCGACCGACGCCGCCGCGTTCCATACGCTGTTCGCGAGTTTCCTCGGCTGGACGCTCGACGCTTTCGATTTCTTCGCCCTGGTGTTCGTGCTGCCGACGATCGCGAAGGATTTCCATCGCGACGTCGCCGCGATCGCTTTCACGATCACCGCGACGCTCGCGATGCGCCCGGTCGGCGCGCTGATTTTCGGCTGGATTGCCGATCGTTACGGGCGGCGGACGCCGTTGATGATCGACGTCATGCTGTACTCGTTGTTCGAAGTGTTGAGCGGCCTGGCGCCGAGCTTCGGATGGTTTCTGGTTTTCCGCGCGCTCTACGGAGTCGCGATGGGCGGCGAGTGGGGCGTCGGCGCTTCACTCGCGATGGAGGCGGCGCCGGCGCGCTGGCGCGGACTGCTCTCCGGCCTGCTGCAGGAGGGTTACGCGGTCGGCTATCTGCTCGCGGCGGCGGCCTATTTCATCGTCTTTCCGCGATTCGGCTGGCGCGCGATGTTCTATTTGGGCGGCGCGCCCGCGCTGCTGACGCTGTATATTCGCGCCAAGGTGCCCGAATCGAAATCGTGGGAGCTGATGCGTCCGGCGCCCGGCCAAATCTGGAGCGCGCTGCGCCGCAACTTCCGCCGGTTCCTTTATCTCGTCGTCCTGATGACGCTGATGAATCTGATTTCGCACGGCACGCAGGACCTCTATCCGACGTTCCTCCATCTCGAGCGCAAGCTCGATCCGCGCACGATCGCGACGATCGCGATTATCTACAATGTCGGCGCGCTGCTGGGCGGACTCGCCTTCGGCTGGCTTTCAGATCATATCGGGCGGCGGCGCGCGATGGTCCTGGCGGCGCTCGCCGGACTGCTGATCGTGCCGCTCTGGATTTTTCCGCGATCGCTGGCGTGGCTGACGGTCGGCGCGTTCCTGATGCAATTCATGGTGCAGGGCGCGTGGGGCGCGATTCCGGCGCATCTGGTGGAACTTTCGCCGCCGGAAGTCCGCGGCCTGTTTTCTGGCTTCGCCTATCAACTCGGCGTGCTCTTCGCCGCCAACGCCGCGTTTGTCGAGGCGCTGCTCGCGCGGCGCTTCGGCTACGGTGGCGCGCTCGCGCTGGTCGCCGCGACGGTTTTGCTTGCCGACGCCGTGGTCATTGCGCTCGGCGGCGAGCGCAAGGGCGCCGACTTGACTCAGGCCGCCAGCCTGACGGCGCCGCGCTGAGCGGCGCGGGGCCGCGTCCGGACGCGAGCGTGACGCCCGCGGCGGCGCGCTCACGGACGCCCGGCGGGCCGACATCATCACTTGCCCGGCGCACTGGCGACTTTCCCTTCCGGCTGAATTGCGCTAAACGAGGGCAATGCTGGAGGTAACAGGATGAAATTCGGAATTTTCTATGAAATTTCGGTGCCGCGTCCCTGGGACCCCGGCGTCGAAAAGCGCGTCTTCGACAATTGCCTCGAACAGGTCGCCCTGGCCGACGAACTGGGCTTCGATTCCGTATGGGCGGTCGAACATCATTTTCTCGAAGAATATTCCCACTGTTCGGCGCCCGATTTATTCCTGACCGCTTGCGCGATGCGCACCAAAAGGATGCGCGTCGGCCACGGCATCGTCGTCTGCGTGCCCGAGTTCAACCATCCGATTAAAATTGCCGAACGCACCGCGACGCTCGATATCCTTTCCGGCGGCCGCCTCGAAGTCGGCACCGGACGCTCCGCCACCTGGAACGAACTCGGCGGCTTCCGCGCGAATCCCGACGAAACCAAGCGCACCTGGGATGAATTCGTCCGCTGCCTGCCCAAAATGTGGACGCAGGAGCGCTTTGGCTATCAAGGCCGGTCGTGGTCGATGCCGGTGCGGACGATCCTGCCCAAGCCGCTCCAGAAGCCGCATCCGCCGATGTGGGTCGCGGTGACCAGTCCCGGCACCGAAATCGACGCCGCCGAACGCGGACTTGGCTCGCTTGGCCTGACTTTCGGTTCGGTCAGGGAGCAGGAAGTCAAGATTCAGAATTACCGCAAGATTATCGCCAACTGCGAGCCGGTCGGCGAGATCGTCAACAATCAGATCAGCACGGTCAATTTCCTCTTTTGCCATGAGGACACGGAGAAGGGGAACAAGATCGGGCGGCGGATGCTCGGGTCGTTCAATTTCCTCGCCGCGCAACTGCTGGCCGCGCGCGAGGCCTATCCGACCAAGTCCTACCCGTCGCTCGGATTGCTGCCGACGCTGCGCAAGGAGGCGTCCGGACCGGCGGATCAGTCCGGCGTGCCTGAAGGCATCGCGATCGGCGACCCCGAACGCGTGCTGCGCGCCTGCAAACGCTGGGAGTCGGTCGGCGTCGATCGGATCAACTTCCTGCTCAACGCGCTCGAAACCGTGCCGCAAGAAGAGGTTCTCAACAGCCTGCGCACCTTCGCCAGGCATGTGATGCCGCATTTTCAGGACGGCTCGGCGCAGGCCGCCGCGGCGGGAGGCGGACGCTGATGCCATTGTCGGGAACCATGGATGTCGCGGCGTTTGCCGCCACTGCGAAGCTGGCCGAGATTCACGGATTCAAGACCGGGGAATGGACGCTCAAGGGCGCCCAAATCCTCAATGTCTATTACGAAGCCGATAACGACCTAGCGCGGGAAATGATGCCGGTGACGGTGCGTCCGGTAATCCCCGCCTATGTGATGTTCAACGTCACGCACTATCCGGAAAGTCCGGTCGGACCGTTTACGATCGCCGACGTGCGGCTGGGATGCCGCGCCGGAGTCAGGCCGCGCGGCTTCACGCTGGCCAGCTACGTCGATAGCGAAGCGGCGGCGCGCGAACTGGCCCATCGCTGGGGTTTTCCGGCGCGGGTCGGCAAAGTCTATCTGCGCGCGTTTCATGATCGCGTGGCCGGCCGCGTCACCACCGCCGAGGGCAAGCTCGCGCTCGAGGTAGAGATGCTCGATCGCGATTTCATCAGCGGCGGCGACATCCAGTACGTTTCGAGCATGCATCTGTGCCGCAATCGCGAGGACGGCAAGTTGACTATGGCGCAGTGCGATCCGGAATGGACGTTTAGCAAGGCCGAACGCGGCCGGCCCAACCTGATCTCGTTCGATTCGGCGTCATGGAACGCCGGCGACAAGGTGCGGCCCAATTGGCCGATTTCGGCCAGCTACGCGATCGCCGACGTGACGCTTGCGAAAATCCGCTACGTCAGCGATCCGCATCAGGATGCGTTTCGCGGCACCACGCAAGTCGCCGCCTGAGGCGCCGCGTCAGCCACGGCGCGGCCTGGCGCGCGATGTCGGATTGATTCACTTCGAGCGGCCGGCGGCCCGACGCGCCGGCCTTTTTTTGCGCGCTTTTTGCCGACCGGGCGCCGCGGATTGCTTGGACATCCGCGCCCCGGTTCGCGATACTGGGAGCTTGTACAAAGGAGACGACGATGAGCGAAGCATGGATTATCGACGCGGTGCGCACTCCGCGTGGACGCGGCAAAAAAGATGGATCGCTGGCGGGACTGCATCCGCAGCAACTGATGGCGCAGGCGCTCAACGCGATCAAGGATCGCAACCAGATCGATCCGCGCGACGTCGATGACGTCGTCGTCGGTTGCGTCACCGCGTACGGCGACCAGGCGATGTGTATCGCGCGAATGTCGGTGCTGGCGGCGCAATGGCCCAACGATTCGACCGGAGTCACGATCAACCGCTTCTGCGGCTCCGGCCAGCAGGCGGTGAATTTCGCCGCGATGGGCGTCAAGGCGGGCGAGCAGGACCTGGTCGTCGCCGGCGGCGTCGAATCGATGTCGCGCGTGCCGATGGACGCCGATCGCGGCGGCATCGACGGCCACAACCCCAATCTGCGCCTGCTTCATCCGTTGGTTCCGCAGGGCATCTCGGCCGATCTAATCGCGGCGATCGAAGGCTTCTCGCGCGAAGATTGCGATCGCTTCGCGCTCGAAAGCCAGCGCCGTTACGCCCGCGCCCACGCCGAAGGCCGCCTCAAGAAAAGCCTGATTCCGGTGCGCGACGCCGAGGGCCGCGTCCTGCTCGACCATGACGAGCATCCGCGCGCGACCACGCTCGAAGGCCTCGGCAAGCTGCCGCCGTCGTTCGAGCAGATCGGCAAGTACGTGCAGAAGGGCGACACGCTGAGCTTCGATCAAAAGGCGATGTCGCGTTACACCAGCGTCAAAAGCATCCCGCATGTCCATCACGCTGGCAATTCCTCGGGCATCGTCGATGGCGCCAGCGCGTTGCTGCTGGCCTCGCCCGGCTACGCCCAAGCCCACGGACTCAAGCCGCGCGCCCGCGTCGTCGCGACGGCGACCGCCGGCGACGAACCGATCATCATGCTCACGGCGCCGGTTCCCGCGACCCGCCGCGTGCTGAAAAAAGCCGGCATGACGATCAAGGATATCGACCTGATCGAAATCAACGAGGCGTTCTCCGCCGTGCCGCTCAAAGTGATGCGCGACTGCGAGATGGATCCCGAGACCGTCAACGTCAACGGCGGCGCGATCGCGCTCGGCCATCCGCTGGGCGCCACCGGCGGGATGCTGATCGGAACCGTGCTCGACGAGCTCGAACGTCAGAACAAGTCCACCGCCTTGATTACCATGTGTATTGGCGGCGGGATGGGCGTCGCGACCATTATCGAGCGCGTCTGACGCCCGGTCGCGCGGATTAAGTGGCGAGGAGAATCAGCGGATGCTTCAGGAGTCCTTGACGGTTGACGAAAAAAATCGCTGGCGGACGGAAACCCCCGGCCATCAGGGATGGCCACGCACGGCGCGGCCGGACGATTGCGGCCGCCACCTGATGGTCTCAGCCGATTGCCATTGCAACGAGCCGGGTAGTCTATGGTGGCAACGGATCGACAAGAAGTTTCAGCCGCGCCTGCCGCACGTCGAAGTGGACGAGCACGGCGAGAAATGGATGGTCGTCGAGGGCTACCAGAAATCGCGCATCCGCGCCGTCAATATCGCCGACGCGCCCAAAGGCGGCGAGGATCGGCTGCGCGGCAACGCCGGTCGTACGCCCGAAGAGCGTATCCAGGACCATCTGCGCGACGGTATCGACGCCGAGATCATGTTCCCCAACAAGGGCCTCTCGATGTGGGCGACGCAAGACCCCGAATTCGGCGCCGCGCAATGCCGCGTATGGAACGACTGGGCGTGGGAGACCTTCGGTCCATACAACGACTTCATGTCGCCGATGGCGGCGATTATGACCGCCAGCGTCAATCTCGCGATCGCCGAAATCCAGCGCGTCGCCAGGCTCGGTTTCCGCGGCCTCAATCTGCCCGCCAAGCCGATCTGGGGCGCCCATGACGCGCGCCATCCCAACTACAATCTGCCGATCTTTGATCCGATGTGGGCGGCGATTCAGGACACTGGCCTGCCGATCACGTTTCATATCTCGACCGGGATGGACCCGCGCGCCGCGCGCAAGGACGGCGGCGCCGTGATCAATTACGTCACCCACGCCTGCACGACGGTGATCGAGCCGATGTCATGCCTGTGCGCGTCGGGCGTGCTGGAACGCTTCCCGCGCCTGCGCTTCGCCTTGATCGAATCGGGCATCGGATGGGTCGCGTGGGCGCTTGGCGCGATGGACGAGGCCTATCTGAAGCATCATCTGTGGGCGTTTCCGAAACTGAAACGGATGCCCAGCGAATACTTTCGCGAGCACGGCGCGGTTTCGTTCCAGGAGGATCCGGCCGGGCTACAACTCGCCGCCCCGTTCAATCTGGTCGATAACTTCATGTGGGCCAATGACTATCCGCACGCGGAGGGCACCTGGCCGCACTCGGCCGAAGCGATCGAGCGGCAGATGCAAACGCTGAGCGAGGGCGATCGGGCGAAGATTCTCGGCCTCAACGCGGTCCGGATGTTCCGCTTCGACGGCGAGCGGTTATTGGCGCGGCGCGCCGCCGCGGCCCGTCCAGCGCAATAGCGGCGGGCGATAAAACCGCCGCGCGTTGGCAAGGAATTGCTCTCAAGGGACGAATGGGCGCCAGACATGGTCGCCATCAAGCGAGTCTACGAACCGGCGAATTCCGCTGACGGCGTTCGCGTTTTGGTGGATCGCGTATGGCCGCGCGGGCGCACGAAAAACTCCCTCCACATTGCGCAATGGATGAAGGATCTGGCGCCGAGCGCTGAGTTGCGCCGATTTTTCGGCCATGACCCGGACCGTTGGCAAGAATTCCGCAAACGCTATCTGAAGGAACTTGAACGTCCGGAAATCGCGCCGTTGCTTGACCAGCTGATCGAGTTTGCGCGCAATGCCGGCCTGACGATGATTTACGGCGCCAAAGACACTGAACGCAATCAAGCGGCCGTGCTCAAAGAGTTTATCGAAACGCATATGCACAAGGCTTGAAGCCGGCCAATGACGGAGACGAATGGGCAAGGCGATGAACGATTCGTTCGACCCTCTGGAAGCGCAACTTACCCATGCCGACGATCGCGTTAACCTGAGCCATTGGCTGCCGCCACAGTGGGGTGTGACGCCCAGGGTGCGTATTGGCGGGCGCTGGTTCAACCTGTTGTGGCTGATTCCTCTCGGTCTCGCGTTTCTGATCACCGGAATTCCGGCGGCGCAGGAGCTGCGCGGTTTGCCGGCGGTCGCGCGATTCATCGCGCGTTATCCGGGCCAGGCCACGGTTCCGATCGAATATTCGGGATTTCCGGCGTGGCTGCGCTGGCAGCACGTCTTCAATCTCTTCCTGATGTTTTTCATCATTCGCGCCGGCCTGCAGATTCTCGCGGACCATCCGCGGCTCTACTGGAATCGCGATTGCACGCCCGGCACGGAATGGTTCCGCTTTCAGCATGAAGTGCCGGGCGATCGCATCTGGACCGCCAAAGACGATGCTGTGACGCTTCCCGGCTGGCTGGGAATTCCCGGCGTACGCCATTCGATCGGATTGGCGCGATGGTGGCATTTCTCCTGCGATCTGCTGTGGACCCTGAACGGATTGATTTTTTACGTGATGCTTTTCACGACGCATCAATGGCAGCGCATCGTGCCGCGAACGTGGACCGTTTTTCCCAACGCGCTGTCGACGGCGATTCAGTATCTTTCGCTGCGCTTCCCGGCCGAAGAAAGTTGGGTGCGATACAATGGACTTCAGTTGCTCGCGTACTTCGTCACGGTATTTATCGCCGCGCCGGCCGCGATCGCGACCGGCTTGATGCAGGCGCCCGCGATCTCGAACAAGCTCGGATGGCTGGGCAGAACGCTTCATCGGCAAGCCGCGCGCTCGCTTCATTTCCTGATCCTTTGCTGGTTCATCTTTTTCATCTTCATGCATGTGACGATGGTCTTCGTAACCGGGCTGGCCCCGAATCTCAATCACATGTTTGCCGGCGTGAACGGCGGCGGACCGGAGGGCTTGATTATATTCGCCCTGGCGATGATCGTTCTGGCGATCGCATGGGCGCTCGCCACGCCGCTGACGCTTAATCATGCGCGCGCGGTTCAAAAGACCGGCGAGTTCATGATCGGCTGGCTCAAGGGCTTTGCGGAATGGTGGGATCCTTCGAGCCAGTATTCCGAAAGCGACATTTCCCCGCATTTCTGGCCCAATGGAACGATGCCCGCTTCAGACGAATTCAACGCTTTGGCCGCGCGGGGGTTCGCCGGGTACAAGCTGCGTGTTGACGGACTGGTCGAAAATCCGTGCGAGTTCAGCTTGGACGATCTCAAAACAATGCCCCGGCAGGAACAGATTACCTGCCATTTCTGCATCCAGGGATGGTCGGGGGTGGCGAAATGGGGCGGCGTGCCGATGCGCCATATTATCGAGTTGGTAAAGCCTTTGGCCGCCGCGCGATACGCGGTCTTTTACTCATTCGCCGAAGGCGCGGACGGCGGACGCTATTATGACGTTCACAAGCTCGAAAACATGCGGCATCAACTGACGATTCTCGCGTATGCGATGAACGGCCATCCGGTCAGCGTCCTGCATGGCGCGCCGCTCAGATTGCGTTGCGAGAACGAACTTGGATTCAAACAAGTCAAGTGGATTACGGCGATCGAATTCGTGGCCGATTTCACGCGCCTTGGCGCGGGCCAGGGCGGCTATAATGAAGACCACGAGTTTTACGGCTATCGCATGCCGATATGAGCCGTCCGCTCCGGCGAATTTCCAAAATCCGCCGCCGATAAAAACAACGGGAGCGGCGCGCCGCGCCGCTCCCGTCTGCCGTTATCGCCCGGCGCCTAACGCGCCAGATCGGTCGCGCGCGTCTCCCGAATCACGGTCACCCGAATCTGTCCCGGATAAGTCATGTCGGTTTCGATTTTGCGCGCCACCTCGCGCGCCAGCATGGTCGCCTCTTCGTCCGAAATCTGGCTTGGTTCGACGATCACGCGCATCTCGCGTCCCGCCTGCACGGCGAAGCACTTGTCCACGCCGCGGAACGACTTGGCGATCGTCTCGAGATCGTCGAGCCGCTTGACGTAGCTCTCCAGCACCTCGCGCCGCGCGCCCGGCCGCGCGCCCGAAAGCGCGTCGGCCGCGTCCACCAGCGGCGCCAGGATGGTCTCCGCCTTGACTTCCTCGTGATGCGCCGCGATCGCGTTGACGATCTTCGCCGATTCGCCATACTTGCGCGCCAGCTCGCCGCCAATCAGCGCGTGCGAACCCTCGACCTCGTGCGTCAGCGCCTTGCCGATATCGTGCAGCAAGGCGGCGCGCCGTGCCTGCTTCTCGTTCAGTCCGAGCTCCGCCGCCATCGCGCCGCAGATGAACGCCGCCTCGATCGAATGCATCAGCACGTTCTGCGCGTAGGAATAGCGGTACTTGAGCATCCCGAGCAGCTTGACCAGCTCCTGATGCACGCCGTGCACGCCCACCTCGATGAGCGCGCGCTGGCCGGCTTCCTTGATCGATTCCTCGACCTCCTGCTCGGCCTTGCGCACCACCTCCTCGATCCGTCCCGGATGGATGCGGCCGTCGGAGATCAGCCGTTCCAGCGCGACCCGCGCGATTTCCCGGCGAATCGGATTGTGGCACGAAATCACCACCGCCTCGGGCGTGTCGTCGATAATGATATCGACGCCGGTGGCGGCTTCGATCGCGCGGATATTGCGTCCCTCGCGTCCGATTATCCGCCCTTTCATTTCGTCGGACGGCAGCGCGATTACCGAGACCGTCCGTTCGGCGACGAATTCGCCCGCCAGCCGCTCGATCGCAATCGAGATGATGCGCTTGGCGCGGCGGTCGGCGTCTTCGCGCGCCTCCTCTTCGACCACCCGGATATGCCGCGCCGCCTCATGCCGCGCCTGACCGACCATCTCCTCGATCAGCGTGCGTTTGGCCTCCTCTCCGGTCAGTCCGGCGACCGCCTCGAGCCGGACGCGCGCCTCCTCGATCAGCGCCTGCCGTTCGGCCTCTTTTTCGCCGATCGCTTTTTCGCGATTGCGCACCGACTGATCGCGGCGATTGAGTTCAGCTTCGCGCCGCTCGAACGCCTCCTGGCGTTTTTCGAAAGTCTCTTCGCGCGCCACCAGCTTGCTTTCCAGCGCCGCCAGTTCGCGCCGGCGCTCGCGCAGCTCGCGCTCCGCCTCGGCGCGCGCGCCGACCACCAGGTCCTTGGCCTTGAGTTCCGACTCTTTGACTAAAAGTTCGCTCCGGGTTTTCGCCTCCTCCAGAATTCGTGCGGCCTCGCCGGCGGCGCGATGCGCCGTATCGGCCTCGTTGCGATGGCGCGCGTTCAGCATCAACATGAACGCCACGCCCGATATCACGACGCCCAGGATCAACAGTCCCGCGTCTGGCAACATCTGTTTGTACCTCCCTGGTCCGGCCGCGCCGCCGCCGCAATCCTCGATTCGGCGGGCCAAAGCACGGCGGACTCTGTGACGATTAGGCCGAGGCGCCGATCGTGCGGCTCCTCCGGCAAGCGGTCCAGCACCTGAAACTCATAGGCCAGACCCGCGGCCGCCGCTTCCTTGGCGGCGCCCGCCAGAAATCGATCGTAATGGCCGCCTCCGCGGCCGAGACGCCCACCCGCCAGGCTGAAAGCCAGGCCGGGGACGCAAATCAACGCTCGCCGCAAATCTTCGGGCGAGGCGATTTCCACCCCCGACGGCTCGGGAATTCCGTGCGCCCCCGGTCGCATTTCCGCTGGATCGTCAACCCGGACCATCTGGAGGTCCACGCGCTCCGGCGCCATGCGGGGAAAATAGACGCGCCGTCCGGAGCCCAGCGCGTCGCGCATGATCAGTTCGGTCGAGACTTCGCGGCCGACCGCCGCATAGAGCGCGATTCGATCGGCGTTAGCGTAGCGGGAGGTTGCGAGCAGGTTGCGCTGGACGATCAGGGCGAGCGCAACGGCGCGCTCCGGTGCGAGCGCCGTCCGGCACTCCCGGAGAATCCGTCTCAAACCTGATTTGCCGTCCGCCATGCTTACCGCGCAATGGCGGGCGCGGGGCTAAATTGGCGTGCTTTCCGCCGTTCGCAGGTTACAGGCGCGGCTTATCATCGAGATCGCTCCCGCGTTCGAGATCGCTCCCGCGTTCCGGAAACGCTCAAAACCGCCACGCCAAAGGTCGAATCGCCGTTATGCGCCATTCCAAAAAACCGCACCAAAGGCTTTTATCCACGAGCGTCGCAACGCTTATTCCATTCTGGCCCCGCGAAATCCCGCCCCCTCGAAACCTTCGCCGCCCTATCGTCAACGCGCCACATACAGCGATTGTAAGCTCAATCTCCCGCGCCGATCGCCATCGAAAGCCGCTGATTCAGCGACTCCAGACGGCTGAGCAGGTCCTGATGGTCCCGGCGCAACCGTTCCAACTCCTCGGCAAACTGGATCGCCGCAAGAATCGCCAGGTTGATTGAATTTACCGTCTGTCCGCTGGCGCGAATATGCCGAATCTTTTCGTCAACCGTCGCCGCGATCGCGCGCACCCGTGCGTCGTCGTCATTGCTCGCGCCGCTACTGAGCTTCAACTGCTGCCCCATGATTTCGACGTTGACGCCGCTCATATTCAGCCGAGGTCGAGACCGTCAAACCGCGTGAGTATCTTCTCGATCCGGTCCTTCACTTCCGCGCGGGCGGTCTCATGCTCGCGCAATTCGGCGCTGGCCTGCTGGAAACGTTGTTCGCTTTCCGCCAATTGCCGCGCCAATTGTTCGTTCTCGCGCTGTAGTTGATGAATCCTGCCAATCGAGGCCTGTATACGTTCGTCCAGTTGTTTGAGGACGTCGGTCGCCATGTCTGCCAATTTCCACCTTCACTTTAATTTTGGATTAAGAATCCTGTCAAGCCGCATAAGAACCGCTCGCCGCCGCGCCCTCGCCACCGTCCTCTTCGAAGAGCGCCTCGACAAATTCGCGCGCGTCGAACGGTCTTAAATCTTCCAGATTTTCGCCCAACCCGACATAGCGCACCGGCAAGCGCAGCCGCTCCGCGATGCCTACAATTACGCCGCCCTTGGCGGTGCTGTCGAGCTTCGCCAGGATTACGCCGGTCAGCGGCGCCGCCGCGCCAAACAGCTGGGCCTGGCTGATCGCGTTTTGGCCGGTGGTGGCGTCCAACACCAGCCACGTTTCGTGCGGCGCCCCGGGCAGTTCGCGCCCGGCCACTCGCGCGATTTTCTTCAATTCTTCCATCAGGTTGACCTTGGTCTGAAGCCGCCCCGCCGTGTCGATCAGCACCGCGCGCGCGCCCCGCGCGACGGCGGCCTTGACCGCGTCGAAAGCCACCGCCGCCGGATCCGACCCTTGCTTCTGCTTGATCAGATCGACGCCCACCCGGTCGCACCAGACTTGCAGCTGATCGATCGCGGCGGCGCGAAAGGTGTCCGCCGCGGCGACGATCACTGGTCCGCGCCCGGCCTTGAGCAGGGCCGCCAGTTTCGCCACGGTGGTGGTTTTGCCCACGCCGTTGACGCCGACCAGCATGATCACCAGCGGCGCCGCGCCCGGATCGGCCAGCGGCCGTTCGGCGGCCTCCAGAATCCGCGCGATTTCGTCCTTCAGCGCCGCGCGGATAACTTCCGGCAGCGCGTCGTTTTTGAGCCGGCCGCGAATCGCTTCGACCAGCTTCAGGCTGCCTTCGACGCCCACATCCGCGCCAATCAGCGCCTCTTCCAGTCCCGCATAGATTTCGTCGGCCTTGGCGCCGCCGGTAATCGCCGCGCGCAGCCGGGCGAGGAAATTTTCGCGCGTTTTGCGCAGTCCGAGGCCGATTCTGACCGGCTTCGGCGCCGCGCCGTCGGGCGCCGGCGCGACCGGCGCCGCGGGCGCCAGCGGCGCCGCCTGCGCGGGGACGGCGGATTCGTCCGCCAGCGCAATAACTTCCGCCGGGGCCGCCGGTTCCACGATTTCCGCAAGCGCCGTCGGCGCGGTCTCGGCCGTCATTTCAGCGCTCGCCGCCGGAGCGGTCGCGGGCTGTGGAGTCGCGGTTTCGGGCGTGGCCGCCGTCAGCGCCGCCTGGGGCGGCGCAACCTCGGTCGGCGGCGTCGATGCGGCGGCGGGGCGGGGCCGTGGCGCCGCGGCGCGGTCCGCCGCACGGCGCGGCCGGCGCTTGCGCGCGCTGAACTCGCTCAGCAACGCGAGTCCGAGCAGCGGCAGTTGCGCGCCGACGGCGATCAGCATCGCCAATTGCAACGTATTCAAATGGATCGTCGGCACGGCGTCTGGCCTCGATTCAAAAATGCCCGGCGGGGGCGCAACCGCCGCCGCTCGCCAAATCAGGTTGCTTCGAGCGGCGCCGGCAGCCGGGCGTCCGTAATCCCACCCAGAATATCAGCGCCGGCGAAATTCTTAAACGCTCGCGCGCCACGATCGTTCAGGCGCCCGGCTGGCGCGTCGGCGTCGGCCGCCGCCAACGGCGCTCGGGCCTACGCCGCGTTGGGGATCGTCAGCGAAATGATCCGCGATACGCCGGGCCGATCCATCGTCACGCCATGAATATGGTCAGCGCTCTGCATGGTGCGCTGATTATGGGTGATCACGATAAATTGCGAGCGCTCTTTGAGTTCGCGCACCAGGCTGGTGAAAGCCGCCAGGCTGAATTCGTCGAGCGGCGCGTCCACCTCGTCCATCACGCAGAACGGACTCGGATTGAGCAGGAATAGCGAAAAGATCAGCGCCATCGCGGAGAGCGCCTTTTCGCCGCCCGAGAGCAGGCCGATTTCCTTGATTTTTTTGCCCGCCGGCTGCACCAGGATATTGACGCCCGACTCCAGCACGTCGTTGGGATCGGTCAGTTCCAGCCGGCCCTTGCCGCCGCGCAGAAGCTTGGGAAACAGCTCCTCGAAATTCTTCGCCGCGCCCTCGAAAGTTTCGGCGAAGCGCTTGCGCGCCTCGCGATTCAGCTTCTGAATCGTCTGCGTAAGGTCGTTGAGCGCGGCTTCGAGATCGGCCCGTTCGGCGCCGAGCGCCGCCGCGCGCCGCTCGAGTTCGGCGACCTCGCTTTCGGCGGCGAGATTGACTTCGCCGATTTTCAGGGCGCGCGCGCGCAGTTCGGCGAGCCGCGCCTCGTCCGCGGCCAGGTCGCGTCCGGCCAGCGCGGCGGCGAGTTCGTCGGCGGCGGCGGCGTCGAACGGGCCGGAGAATTTTTCCGCAAAGCCGCGTTCGAGTTCCTCGATCAGCGTGCGCGCGCGTTCGCGTCTGAGGCCGTATTCGACCATTTCGGCGTCGAGCTTTTCGCGCGCGCCGCGCGCCGCGTCCAGCGCCGCGCGGGTGGATTCGAGTTCGGCTTCACGTTCCGCCGCCTGCGCGGCCAGCGCCGCCACCGCGGTTTCAAGTTCCTCACGCCGGGCCGCGGCGCCGGCGTCCTGGGCCGCGAGCTTTTCGAGTTCGCGCTGAAATTCGGCGCGCTCGGCGCGGGCGCGCTCGCGCGCGGCGAGATTTTGCGC
>DAHZDR010000496.1 GCA_027403435.1 Deltaproteobacteria bacterium | reverse complement strand
CCGTCCTACAGATCGGTCTAACGTGATTAACTGATAGCATCCGGCGAGTCAAATTTCACGCCTTTTCCTCAATTCGAATTCACTCCCGAAAATAAACGCTAGAAGCCAAAGTGGCCAATGACGGTCCCGCGCGGCGCCATTGGCGCAATCGCGAGCCGGTCCGCGCCGGTTCGACTCGTAACGCCGCGCTTGACCCTCGCGGCGCGCCGCGCGACGCTGGCCCACACCCATGCGGCGCCGATACGCCGTTCGAAGGAGTACGCCATGTCCGTGATTCCCGACACCTATATGGATCTGCTGGGTGCGAAACCGGCCTTCGCCAGTCTCGCCACCGTGATGAAGGACGGCTCGCCGCAGGTGACGCCGGTATGGTTCGACTACGCGGGCGGGAAAATCCGCGTCAACACCGCCCGCGGCCGAGTCAAAGCGCGGACGCTGAAGCCGGCCGCGCGCGTCGCGCTGTCGATCCTCGATCCGCAGAATCCCTATCGCTACGTGCAAGTGCGCGGCCGCGTCGTCAGCGCGACCGAAACCGGCGCCGCCGAGCATATCGATACGCTTGCCAAGAAATATCTTGGCCAGGATAAATATCCGTTCACCCAGCCTGGCGAAGTTCGCGTGATGTACGAGATCGAACCGACTTCGGCGTCGGGCAACGGCTGATTCCGGCGCCGCGCCAGAGCCGTCGGCGCGCGCCCCATATTATTGGCTACGGGCAACGGCGCCGGATCGGCGGGCGCCCCGGTCAGCGGGCGTCGTGAAAAATGATTCCGAGCGTGGTCCGCCGGCCGCGCGCAACGGTGCTCACGCCGTGGCGCACGGCGACGCGAGAGCTGCCGCGAACGCCTTGAACCGGCCGCCAGCGCGTCGCGAATATCACGGCCATGCCGCGCGCCAGGGTGATTGCCTCAACCCGCGATTGCGCGCGCGGCCGCTGCTCGGCGAGCAAAAACTCGCCGCCGGCGAAAGCGGTCTCCGGCCGCGTCAGCATCACGGTCGCCTGCAACGGGAAAAAAACCTCGCCGTAGAGGTCCTGATGCATACAGTTGTAGCCGCCGGCGGCGTAGCGCAGCAGGAGCGGCGTCGGCCGCGTCTGGCCGGCGGCATGACAAGCGCGCAGAAACTCCGCGAGCGCGGGCGGGAATTCCACGCCCATCCGCAACGCCCGGCTCCAGCGCGCGGCGATCGGCGCCAGCCGCGCGTAAAGCGACGCGCGCAGCGCCGCGATCAGCGGCGGCAGCGGCGCGGCGAAATATTTATATTCGCCAAGACCAAAGCGAAACCGCGCCATCTCGACCCGCGACCGGAACAGCTCCCGCCGCTCATAGGTCGCGGCGACCGCCGCGCATTCGCCCGGCCGCAACAGCGCCGGGACCAGCGCGAAGCCGCGATCGTCGAGCGCGGCTTCGATCGCCGGCCAATCCAGCCGCGCGATACGCCGTTCGATTGCCGCTTCGTTCGTTCCGCCGGATTCCATCGGAGCGCCGTCCACGCCCGAATTCAACCCCGTCGCCACGCCTGCCGTGAAACCGGGGCGCGTTGTATGGCCGCTGGCCGATAGCTTATCATCCGCGGATACCAACGATGACGCGAATACCGACGATGGCCGAAAACCAGCATAATCCGGCGCCGCGCGTCTGGCTCGAAACCTACGGATGCCAGATGAATGTCGCCGATTCGCAACTGGTGACCGCCGTACTGCGCCGCGCCGGCTATACGCCGGCGGCGCGGCCCGACGACGCCGACGTGATTCTGCTCAACACCTGCGCGATTCGCGAACACGCCGAGGAGCGCGTGCTCCGACGGCTCGGGGAGCTCGCCCGCTTCAAGCGGACGCGGCCCGCTTTGCGCCTGGGGCTGCTCGGATGCATGGCGCAGCATAACCGCGCCGCGCTGATCGAAAAGGCGCCGTGGCTCGATCTCGTCGCCGGACCCGACGCGTATCGGCGGCTGCCCGAGATGCTCGGCGCGCAGAGCTTCGATCCCGCCGTGGACGTGCGGCTCAACCGCGCCGAGACTTACGGCGATATCGCTCCCGAGTACGCTTGCGGGGTGCGCGCTTACGTCACCGCAATGCGCGGATGCGACAAGTTCTGCGCCTTTTGCGTGGTGCCTTACGTGCGCGGCCGCGAGCGCTCGGTCGCGCCGGAGGATATCCTGCGCGAGGCGCGCCAACTCGCCGAACGCGGCGTGCGCGAAATCGTCCTGCTCGGCCAGACGGTCAACGCCTATCGCCACGGCGCAACCGATTTCGCCGCGCTGCTGAGCGCGCTCGCGCGCGTCGATGGCGTCGAGCGGATCCGCTTCACCTCGCCCCATCCGGCCGACATGACCGCGGGGCTGGTCGCAACGATGGCGGCCGAGCCGAAAATCCAGCCGTACCTGCATCTGCCGGCGCAATCCGGCTCCAACCGGATTCTGGCCGCGATGGATCGCGGCTACACTGTCGAAGCATATCTCGAGCTGGTGGCGCGGCTGCGCGCCGCGATTCCCGAACTCGCGCTTTCGACCGACATCATCGTGGGCTTCCATGGCGAAACCGACGAGGATTTCCGCGCGACCGTCGGCCTGATGCGCACGGTCGGCTACGATTCGGCCTTCACCTTCAAATATTCGGTGCGTGAGCATACCCGCGCCTTTCGCCTTGGCGATTCCGTGAGCGAGGCGGAAAAAAGCCGGCGGCTGGCGGAGGTAATCGCGCTGCAGGAAGCGATTTCGCTGGAGCGTTACCGCGCGCTGATCGGCCGCGAGTTCCCGGTGCTGGTCGAAGGCCCGGCGCGGCGCGGCGCCGGGCGGCTGGCGGGCAAGACGCCGCAATTCAAGACGGCGATATTTCCGGGACGGCCGGAAATTGCGCCGGGCGCGACCGTCCGCGTACGCGTCGAGTCGGCCACGGCGCACTCCCTAATCTGCGCGCTCGCCTGAACCGCGGCGGCTTGCGCCGCCCGTCTGGCGTTTCAATCGACAGGCGTCGGCGTCGAGGACAGCGCGGCCGCCGGGACGCTTGCCGCTGGCGTTCCAGCCGTGGGAGTGAGATTGGCGGTAATCACCGGGGTTTCGAGCTTGTTCGCATTGCCGGTGACAAAATCAATCACGAAACCTATTGGAAACAGGATATCCCACCACGTCGCGCCCGTCACTCCGGTGACGACTGGCACGGTGGTGGTTTGATAGCCGGGTTTGGAGAACGTGGCGAAATTAGCCAAGCTCTTTTTGGGGACTTCGATCTCGGCTGGCGTGGTTCCCGTAAACGGACCGTATTGATAGGTGGCGCCCGACGGGTTGGAATTAACCGTGGCGTGTTGCGTGCTGCTGGTGAAAATCGTCGCGCA
>DAHZDR010000492.1 GCA_027403435.1 Deltaproteobacteria bacterium | reverse complement strand
CCTTGGTCACGACCAGCGGGTTGATTTCGATCAGCGAAGCGTCGGTTTCTAAAAACGCCTTGTAAAGCGCGCCGAGCAGAGCGCCGAATTGGCCGACCTGCTTGTCGCGCAAGCCGAGCGCGAAGGCGATTTTGCGCGCCTGAAAACCGGCCAATCCGACCACCGGGTCGATCGGCTCGGTCAGGATACGCTCGGGGGTTTTCGCCGCGACCTCCTCGATTTCCATCCCGCCCTCGGTGCTGGCGATTACCGCGACGCTTTGCGCCTTGCGATCGACCACCATCCCAAGGTAAAGCTCGCGCGCGATTTCGCTCGCCTGTTCAAGGTAAACCCGCCGCACAATCCGGCCCTGCGGCCCGGTCTGATGGGTCACCAGCGGCTTGCCGATCAGTTTCGCGGCGAAATCCCGCGCTTCGGCGGCGCTGGAAATCAGCTTGACGCCGCCCGCCTTGCCGCGTCCGCCGGCATGGATTTGCGCTTTGATTACGGCCTTGGGCTGACCGAGCGTCTCGAAGGCTTTGGCGGCGTCTTCCGGCGTGGCGGCCGGCTGTCCCTTGGGGACGGGCGCGCCGAAACGCGCGAGCACCTGTTTGGCCTGAAATTCGTGTATGTTCATGTTTTACCTGAAGTTGGCAATCGCCTCATGCGCCCGCCACGGTTAAAACCAGCGGATTCCGTCAAAGCCTGATAATGGCCGCTCGACCAGCCTTCGCGGCGCCCGCAAGCATGGTCCGCGCGCGGCTCATTGGCGAACGCGGCAACGCTTGCAACGGCGTCAGCCGGCGATCGCCTTGTCCATCGCCTCGACCAATTCGCGCACATGCGCGACCGACGAATCGAAGGCCTTTTTTTCCGCCGGCGTCAGGTCGATTTGCACGATCCGCTCGACCCCGCCGCCGCCGATCACGACCGGAACGCCCGCGAACAGGCCGTTGACGCCATATTCGCCCTCGAGGTACGCGGCGGCCGGCAGGACTTCCTTGCGATCGAGCAGATACGCCTCGACCATCCGATAAACCGCGCTGCCGGCGGCGTAATACGACGAGGTTTTCATCAGATTGACGATTTCGGCGCCGCCGTTGCGCGTGCGGACTTCGATCTCTTCGAGCCGCTTGGCGGCGATCAGCTTTTCGACCGGCTGACCGCCGACGGTGGTATAGCTGCGGATCGGCACCATATCGTCGCCATGTCCACCCAACACCATCGCGCTTACGCTATCGACGGAAACGTTAAGCTCGGCCGCCAGAAACGTGCGATAGCGCGCGGAATCGAGCACGCCGGCCTGACCGACGATACGATTTTTCGGCAATCCGGAAACGCGCTTGATCTGCGTGACCATCGCGTCGAGCGGATTGGTCACGACGATCACGAAGGCGCCGGGCGCGTGCTCCTTGATCGCCTTGCCGACGATGTTCATCACGCCGGCGTTGATTTTGAGCAGATCGTCGCGGCTCATCCCGGGTTTGCGCGGCGAGCCGGAGGTGACCACGACGCAATCCGCGCCGGCGATATCCTTGATCTCGGTCGAGCCGCCGACGTTCACATCGACGCCCAGCACGGGCGCCGATTCGAGCATATCGAGCGCCTTGCCCTGCGGCAGGCCGTCGATAATGTCGTAGAGGAGGATATCGCCGAGACTGCGCAGAAAGCACAGATGGGCGCAGGTGGCGCCGACGTTGCCGGCGCCGATAAAGGCTATTTTCTTTCGTTTCGCCACTGTTCCAACCGGTTTCCGGCGCGGCGTGTTGAGCCGCGCTTATATTCGCGCCTGAATAATTTCGCTATTCCTGATATCCAAACATTTCATTGCGCTGTCAATTCCGCAAGCGGACGCAGCCGCGCGAAGGATCGGCATTTAATAGCAACCCCGCGCCCCGAAGTGAAGCCGACCCGCCGCGCGTTCCGTTATTTCTGAATCACGCCCGCCGCT
>DAHZDR010000471.1 GCA_027403435.1 Deltaproteobacteria bacterium | reverse complement strand
CTGGGCGAGCGCGGCGCGCAAATCGGCGGCCTCGAGCGTCACCAGCGTCTGTCCGGCGCGCACCCGTTCGCCCGCATGCACATTCACCGTGATTACGCGCGCCGCGATCCGGCTCGCCGCATCGACCGGAAAGCGCGACTGGACCGTGCCGATTACCTCGTGGCGAATCGGCGCGGTTGCGCGCGTCGCTTCGCCCAACGGGAATCGAGCCGGCGCGGCGCTCCGGGCGATCAGCCCGGGTTCGATTCGGCCGCCCCACAGCCAACGCGCGGCGATCCAGATGACGGCAAGTCCGGCGAGCGCCGCCAGCGCGAGCCGCGCGCGGGAAGGACGGCCAGGGTTATGCGATTCCAGCGCCATTCAGCGCGCCTCCGCGGCGTAGGGCTCGGCGCCGGTGGCCAAATCGAGCGCCGCGCGATCCACGGCGGCGTTGATTTCGGAACCGACCAGCCGCATGTCGGCCTGCTCGCGCGCGGTTTCGGCGTCCAGCACGGCGACATTTGGCGCGAGTCCGGCGCCATAGCGGTCGTCCAGGATTTTCAGCGCCGCGTCGGCGTAGCCGACGTCGCGGCGGGCGACCGTCAGGCCCTGGCGGGCGGCGTCCAGCCGGCGCCACGCGGTCGAGACTTGCAGCCGCACGGCCTCGTCCAGATCGCGCGTCAACACCGCGAGCCGCCGCAGCCGCGCGGCGGCCGCGTCCACCCGCGCGCGCGTGGCCAGGCCGTTGAACAGATTGAGCCGCGCGTTGACGAACACGCCCGCGTTGTTGCCGGCGCGCGTCAGCATCTCGGAATCGTTTTCGTAAACGCTCGCCACCGTGATCGTCGGCAAATAGTCGGCGCGGGCGATCGTCACGTTCTGGCGCGCGGCGGCGAGCCCCGCCTGGGCCGCGTGAATTTCCGGCCGGGCGGCCACGGCGCGCGCCATCAGCGCCGGCAGCGGCTCGCCCGGATTGCCGGCGGCGGCCAGCTCCGGCGGATGCTCCAGCGGCGCAAGGCCCTGATCCTCCGCGCCGAGCGCATGGCCCAATTCGTCGCGCGCAATCGCGACGCCGCTGGCCGCTTCGATACGCTGTTGTTCCAGCGCGCCGGTCGTCACTTCCGCGCGCAGCACGTCGGCGTTAACCGCCAGGCCGTGGCGATAACGATCCCTGGCGATCGCCAGATGGGCGCGCGCCGCCGCCAGCGCGCGCGTCACCACCGCAACCCGCCGTTCCGCCAGCAGCGCGGCGTAGTACGCGCGGATCACGCCGAACTCCATCCGCTGGCGGGCTTCGGCCTCCCGCCAGCGCGCCGCCTGCGCGTCGAATCCGGCGGCCCGCCAGGCCGCGACCAGCCGGCCGCCCGCGAACACCGGAAACGACAGCGTAACGTCGCTCTGAAAGTTCGAAAAGAATCCGGGCTGGTTGAGCGAATTGAGCGCGAAATTGTTCGCGGTGAAATCCTGCTGCATTAACAGGTCGGAAAACACCTGCACTGGATTGTCGCTCGCCGAATAGTTTTCGCCGGCGTCCAGATGGGGAATCATGGCGCCGCGGGCGACGTCGGCGTCCGCATCGGCGGCGGCGCGCGCGAAGCGGGCGGCGGCGAACGTCCGGTTGCGCCTGAGCCCGATCGCAAGCGCCCGCGCAAGCGAAATCCGCCGCGCGGACGGCGGCTCCGCTGCGCGCGCCGCCGCCCAGCCGAGCGCGATGGCGAGTAGCGCCGCCGTGGTCCGGCGTCCCATCGCCCGGCTCCTCAAGAACGCGCGCCGGCGGCTCCGGCCGGCGCCCGGGTCACGCCAAGCTTGCGCAGGATGTCCTCCATCAGACACCAGCGCGTGAGCGCCGACTGAAACAAGTTCAGGCCGACGAAGAGCGTGAACCACAGCCAGTAACGGCTCTGAAAATAACCCAGCGCGACGCTCAGGATTATAAATATTCCAGCGATCAGGCGAATCCAGCGCTCCGAAGACATGGCGGCAATCCTCCCATATCAAGTTTTAGCCGGGCGCCGGGCTTTGGCCAGCAAATACCCGGGACGGCGCGGCGGCGATTTCCTTGACCAGGCGTCGAAATATATTCTATCATTCAATTGAATATTTAACCAAAGGCTCAGCCGATGTCAAATGAAAATCCGTCGCTCGCGATGTTCGAGCAGTTCGCCACGGTTGCCCGCGCCCTCGGCCATCCCCACCGGCTGGCCCTGATTCAGTTGATGGCGCAGGGCGAGGCGCCCGTCGAAACCCTGGCGGAGCGCGCCGGGCTGGCGATGGCCAACGCCTCGCAGCATTTGCTGCGCTTGCGCCGCGCCGGGCTGGCGGCGGCGCGCAAGGACGGCCAGCGCGTTTGCTATCGGCTTGCCGACGGCGCCGTATTAGATCTGCTGGCCGCGCTGCGGCGCATCGCCGAACGCAATCTGGCCGAGGCGCGCCAGCTGATCGAGGTTTATTTCAACCGCCGCGACCGCCTGGAGCCTTTGACCCGGCGCGAACTGCGGCGGTTGATGCGCGCGGGCGGCGTGACGGTGCTGGACGTGCGCTCGCCCGCGGAGTTCGCCGCCGGGCATCTGCCGGGAGCGCTGAATATTCCCCTGCGCGAACTGGAGCGGCGGCTTAAGGCGATCCCGCCGGCGCAGCGCGTGGTCGCCTATTGCCGAGGCCCATACTGTGTTTTTTCCTATGAGGCGGTCGCGCTGTTGCGCAAGCGGGGCTACGACGCGCGCCGGCTCGAGGACGGGTTTCCGGAATGGCGGGCGGCGCGAATGCCGGTCGAGACGAGCGGCGCGCCGGCGCGGCCGCGGGGTTAAGAGATCGCGTAGTTAGAGAGATAAGATTGAAATACCGGCTTAAAGTCCTACCGTACGTGGCGGATTTGAGCTATAGGTATCCTGGGCGGCGAGGGCATAATGGAAATTCCGGGTTATGGCCATGTGCTCATCCGCGCGTGGATTCTCCGCACCATAACGTTGGTTAAGGACCTACGCGCCCGCGCATGAAGACAATACCTATTGTATATGGACCGCGTCCCCCAAAGCACTCGCCAGAATATCGCGAGATGCTGAAATACGAGTCTGGGTCCGCTGAACAAGACGCACGGAAAGTGTCGGGTTCGCATAAGGAACCCTGGCTCAATGTGCTCGCGGCGTACGAGCCGGCTTCGCCGCCCGCCCTCGAACTGGCGCTCACGAGCTCGGCCACCCGTCATGCGGTTCGCGGAAAAGTAATCGACTTGGGCGCTGGCGCCTGCTGGGCCACGGCCAGGATATCGAAAGTTCCCGAGGTCGAGGAAGTTGTCGGACTGGAGTATCTGCTTCGTCACGCGGGCTTTAAAGATATCGGGTTTTACCCCATGGATGGCCTTGTCCGAAACTCCCTGAAGCTGGGTATCCGAAAAATACTGCGCGCCGCGAGGCTCGAAGATTTATTCCTCTCCGTAACTTACGTCATCCATGGCCGAAAGGACCAGGCCGTCTCAATGGAGACCGCGTAACTTTACGCGGCGCGAATGATGGAGCCCCCGTAGGTCCCCGGCGCTCCGCCGCCACGCCAGGCGAGCCGCTCGGCGCTCCGGAATCATGGGCGTTGATATTTGCTCGTCATAAACGGCGCCAGCCGTATGAATCAAAGATCACACTGGATGTCGGCGCGGCCCCGGGCCGCCGAGGAGAACCTTCAATGAAGCCATTACCCCATAATTACGAAGCGCGGCTCGTGGGCGGGCCGGAGGGTTACGCCACCGTTTCCGCCGCCGGCCTGCCGGATTTGCGCATCGCTCCGCCCGCCGATTTCGACGGTCCGGGCGACGCCTGGAGTCCCGAGCATCTGCTGATGGCCGCGGTCGAGGCGTGCTTTATGATGACCTTGCGGGCAATTGCGCGCGCCGCGAAATTCACGTTCGTTGCGCTGGAAGTCCCGGGCGAAGGAACCGTCGAGCGCCAGGACGGCGCAACTCGATTCACCACGATCGTGCTGCGCCCCCGGATGACGATTCCCGCCGGAGCCGACCGGGAGAAAGCGCTGCGTCTGATGGAAAAGAGCGAAAAGGCCTGTTTAATCTCAGCCTCGCTCAACTTTAGCGTGCGCCTCGAGCCGCAGGTCGTCGTGGAATGATCCCTACAATGCCTGGGTAAGCTCAAAAGACTCTTTAGGCT
>DAHZDR010000465.1 GCA_027403435.1 Deltaproteobacteria bacterium | reverse complement strand
GGCGCAGGGCAAATACAAGCGCCAGTCGGGCGGACGCGGCCAATACGGCGATTGCTGGCTTAAAATCGAACCGTTGCCGCGCGCCGGCGGATTCGAGTTCGTCGACGAAATCGTCGGCGGATCGATTCCGCGGCAGTTTATCCCGTCGGTCGAAAAGGGCGTCCGCAACACCCTGGTCGAAGGCTTTTTGGCCGGCTATCCGATGGTCGATATCAAGGTCACGGTGTACGACGGCAGCTTCCACGAAGTCGATTCCTCGGATATGGCGTTTCAAATCGCCGCTTCGATGGGATTCAAAAACGCGCTGGAAAAAGCCAAGCCGATTCTGCTCGAACCAATCATGGCCGTGGATGTGACCTGTCCCGATGAATGCATGGGCGACGTGATCGGCGACCTTAACGCGCGGCGCGGCCGGGTGCTCGGGATGGACAGCAAGGGCGGCGGCCAGGTGGTCAAAGCGCTGGCGCCGATGTCCGAAATTTTGAAATACGCGCCGGATTTGCGCTCGCTGACCTCGGGCCGCGGATCTTTCGAGGTGCGTTTCCATCACTATGACGAGGTGCCGGCGCCAATTGCCGAAAAGATTATCAAGGAGACGCGCGAAGCGCAGGCTAACGCCAAATCGCATGCGCACGCCCACGCCTGAGGCCGGTCGCGCCCGCGCGTGCCGGCTGATACGATCGGAGCGGCGGAAGGTGGCCGTCAAATGGCGCCGTTGGGCAAAGCGATCATCTTGCTCGGACTCGCGCTGGTCGCGATCGGGCTGGCTTTATGGGCGGCGCCCTCGATCCGGTGGTTGAATGGAATTGGCCGCCTGCCGGGGGATATTTACGTTCGCCGGGGCAATTTCGCCGTCTATTTCCCGCTCACGACCGCGATTATTATCAGCCTCGCGCTCACAATCCTGTTCGCGCTGATGAGACGCTAGTGTTCTGAGTTAGCAGTTCAGCGAAGAAATAATCGTCTCAAATGATTGTGAATATTCAGCTTTTCGTCGAAACATATGCTGCGAATCTCTAACTCGGGACGCTAGCGGATCATGGCGGAACGCGCCGAAAACGCTCCCAGCATCGCCGAAATCAAGCGGCGCCGGCGCGAGTTGATCGCGGTCGGCGTCGCCGCCGCCACGCTTTGCGCTTTCGTGTTCGCGCAGACCACGCTGCCGCCGCTCCGATCGCATACTTCGCTGGTCTCCAATCTGGTCGTAATTCTGCTATTCGACCTGAGCTTTCTGCTGCTCGGCCTGATGCTGGTGCTGGTCGGGCGGAATCTGGCCAAGACCTTCTTCGAACGCGGACGGGGGCTGATCGGCTCCAAGCTGCAGGCGCGGCTGGTGTTCGGCTTTATCGCCGTGGCGCTGGTGCCGAGCGCATTTTTGCTTTACGTCGCCGGAACCTTCCTGCACGCCGATATCGATAGCTGGTTCAATCCCGAATATGAGAAAGTGCTCGATGATTCGCTGGAAATCGCCAAGGTCTATTATCTCAATTCAGCAAACAACGCGGTCCATCTCGCCCGCGTCCTGGCGGAACGAATCGCGGAGCAACATCTGCTCGATCCGGCGAATCACGACCAGTTGCGCCACGCGCTGAAAAAATCCCAGCAGGAATACACCCTCGGCACGATTGAGGTGTTCTCCGCAAAGCACAGCCTGCTGATGATTATGCTGAGTCCGCGCACTCCCACCGGCGTCGGAGTTGGTCCGGACTCGCCGATGGTCACGGCCACGCTCCGCGGCCGCTCGATGACCCGGACGGACCGGATGGGCAAGGCCGACGTGATTCGCGGCAGCGCGCCAATTTACTCATCGCTCGATTCCGACACCGTGATCGGAGCGGTGATAATCGATTACTACGTGCCCAAGAGCCTGGCCGGACGCGCCGCCGGCATCTCGCGCTCGGTGGAGGAATATTTTCAGCTCCGCATCCTGCATCAGCCGATCATGCACAGCTATATTCTGGCGTTGGTCTTGATCGGCCTTGCGGTAGTCTTGCTCGCGAGCTGGTTCGGCATCTATTTGGCCCGCGGCATTACGGCGCCGATCGCGATGCTCGCCGCAGGCACGCAAGCGGTCGCGGGCGGCAATCTGAACTTCGAGATTCCGGAAGTGCGCGACGACGAAATCGGCCGCCTGGTCGAATCCTTCAACCGGATGACGGCCGATCTGCGCGCCTCGCGGGCCGAACTCGAACACCGCCGCCGTTATACCGAAACTTTGCTGCGCAACGTTTCGGCCGGCGTGGTCGGGCTCGATCGCGACGGGGTGGTGACGGCGATCAATCCGTGCGCCGAACGGTTATTGGGCCTGCATGCCGCGCAGGTTCAGGGACGCCGCTACGGCGAGAGTTTTCCGCCGCCGCTGGCGCGCGCGCTCGACGACACGCTGACGCCGGGTCCGCGCCCGCATGAGACGCCCGCCTCGATCAAGTTCGAAGCGGGCGGCGTCGAGACCGAATTGATGATGAGCGCGAGTCCGCTCGGCGACGAGAGCGGCGAACTCGGCGCGGTGCTGTTTTTCGAGGACGTAAGCCAAATCGCCAAGGTCGAGCGGATGGAAGCGTGGCGCGAAGTGGCGCGGCGAATCGCGCACGAAATCAAGAATCCGCTTACTCCCATTCAGCTTTCCGCCGAGCGCCTGCGCCGCCAACTCGCCGCGCCCACCGACGCGGACGCGCGCCTGCTTGACGAATGCACCCGCGTCATTATCGGCGAAGTCGAGGACCTCAAACGCCTGGTCAACGAATTTTCGGCGTTCGCCCGGATGCCCCATCTGAATCCCGTGCCGGGCGATCTGAACGCGCTGGTCGAGGAAGCCGTCGTCAATTTCCGCGAGGCCCATCCGGGAGTCGAATTCGTTCTCGCGCTGGCCGGCGCGCTGCCGCGGGTCGCGATCGATCGCGAAGCGCTCAAACGCGCCCTGGTCAATCTGCTGGACAACGGCGTCGCCGCCAGCATCGCGAATCCGAACGGCCAGCGGCCGCGAATCGAGGCGCGCACGGAAGTCGATTATCAGACCGGCGTGGTGACGCTGGAAATCGCCGACAACGGCCCCGGAATCGATCCGCGCCTGCGCCAGCGCATCTTCGAACCCTACTTTTCAACCAAAAAGGGCGGCACCGGCCTCGGCCTCGCGATCGTCGCGTCGATCGTCACCGACCATCACGGGTTCGTCCGCGTCCGGGATAATCAGCCGCGCGGAAGTAGATTCATCGTTGAATTTCCGGTAAAAGAACAGGCCATTGCCAGAGTTGACGCATAGGCGCGATCCCCGGCGCCGTTGCCTGTTGCTATTGCGCGAACCGGTGGAATACAAAGTTCGATTGCGCCGCCGGCTCGCGAAAACTCCAAAATGACTATCGAGGCGCCTTGAACAACGTGAACACGACCGTGCTGGTGGTGGATGACGAAGAGCGGATCCGCTCTTCCCTGCGCGGCATCCTGGGCGACGAAGGCTTCCGCGTGCTCGACACCGGCGACGCGCCCGCCGTGATGGAGCTGATCGAGCGCGAGCGGCCGGCGCTGGTGTTGCTCGACGTTTGGATGCCCGAGCTGGACGGCATCGAGCTGCTGCGCCGGATCAAAACGGCGCGGCCGGCGACCCGGGTGATCATGATTTCCGGCCACGCCAACATTCAGAACGCGGTCGCCGCCACCCGGCTGGGGGCCGAGGATTTTCTCGAAAAGCCGTTTTCCGTGGACGGCCTGCTGGCCGCGATCGGGCGGGTGATGGCGGGAGATTCCGGACCGGCCCACGTCCACGGCGCCGCGCCTGGCGCGGAGGAGCATGCGCCGCCCGCCGCCCGCGCGCCGCGCGGCGCGCGGGCGCGGCCGCAGCGCACGGTCGCCGAATCGATGGTGCTGGCGGGCCAGGGGCTGCATTCCGGATTCAAGACCGGCGTGATTCTCCATCCGGCGCCGGCCGGTTCCGGAATCGTTTTTTCCTCGCTCGCCGATCAATCGGAAATTCCGGCCCGGATCGAGCACGTGACCGAAACCGGCTACAACACCACGCTGAGCGGCGGCGGCCATTCGATTCGCACCGTCGAGCATTTGATGTCCGCGCTGCATGGGCTCGGAATCACCAATCTGCTGGTCAAAACCGACGACGAAGTGCCGGCGCTCGATGGTTCGGCGCGCGAATTCTGCCGCCATCTGCGCGCCGCCGGAATCGTGGAGCAGGACGCGGAGATCGAGCCAATCGCGGTCGCGCGGCCGATTCAGATCGGCGACGGCGACGAGTTTATCCGCATCGAACCGGCGCCCCGGCTGATTATCGATTACACGCTCGAATATCCGGCGCCGATTGGCCGCCAGCGCATTCATTTCGAACTCAAGTCGGCGCACGCTTACGAAACGGAAATCGCGCCCGCCCGCACCTTTGGTTTCGTCCGCGAATTCCGCAAGCTGGCCGAAATGGGCCTGGCGAGCGGCGGCCGGCTCGACAACCTGATTCTGGTCGATGACGAGAAGGTGGTTAACACCACGTTGCGTTTTCCCGACGAATTCGCGCGGCACAAGGCGCTCGACCTGATTGGCGACCTCTATCTGCTCGGCCGGCCGGTAATCGGCCATATCATCGCCTCCAAGACCGGCCATTCGGATAATCTGGCCCTGCTGCGCGCGATCGCCGCGACGCTCTGAGGACACGGCGCGCGGCTTGCGCGAACGCCACGAAACGACCATGACGCTGCACGGCAAGGTGGCGCTGGTGACCGGCGCGGGAAGGCGCGTTGGACGGGCGATTGCGCTCGCGCTCGCCGGGCGCGGCGCGGCGGTCGCGATCCATTGCCGCAACTCGCGCGCCGACGCGGAAAGCGCCGCCGCCGAAGTCGCGGCGAGGGGCGGGCGCGCGCGCGTCTTCGCCGCGAATCTCGAATCGATCGCGGAAAGCGAAGCGCTGATCGCCGCCGTGATCGAGGCGTTCGGACGAATCGACGTGCTGGTCAACTCCGCGTCGGTCTTCACGCGCCGCGCGCTCGACGAAATCACCGAACGCGACTGGGACGCGGCGCTGGCGGTGAATCTGAAGGCGCCGTTTTTTCTGGCGCGCGCGGCTGGGGCCGCGATGCGCCGCCAGGGGGCGGGCAAAATCGTCAGCCTGAGCGATATCGCGGCGCGCCGGCCGTTCCTGAACTATATCCCGTACTCAATCGCCAAGGCCGGACTGGAGGCGATGACGGTCGCGCTGGCGCGCGCACTGGCGCCCGAGGTGCAAGTCAACGCGATCGCGCTCGGCGTCGTGGCGCCGTCCGAGGATTACGATCGCGCCGGGCTGGAACGGCTCCGCCGGCGGATTCCGGCGCGGCGCTTCGGCACGGCCGGGGACGCCGCGCGCGCGGTGATTTTTTTGTGCGAAGGAACCGATTTCGCCACCGGCGCGACGCTCACGCTCGACGGCGGCCGGCTGATCGATTAAACCATGACGCGGTTTATCCCGATGGCTCGCAACCACAAACCCCCATCGCCCGCCGACGATTACCTGATTCAACCCGAACCCGGCCGAATCGCCGTGCTGGCCAGCGGCGGAATGGACAGTTCGGTGATGCTCGGCTGGATTGCGCGGCGCGGCGGCGCCGTCTTTCCGGTTTATATCCGGGCCGGACTGAGCTGGGAGCGCGACGAACTGGCCGCCCTGCGCCGCTTCGCGCGGGCGCTGAAATTGCCCAATCTCGAGCGGGTCACGGCGCTGAAAATCCCAATGGGCGACGTCGCCGGCGACCATTGGAGCGTGACCGGCCGCAACGTCCCCGGTTATCACGCCGCGCTTTCGTCCAACTATATTCTCGGCCGCAATTTCACGCTGCTCGCGAAAGCCGCGATTTTCTGCGCGCGCAATCGAATCGGCGAAATCGCGATGGCGCCGCTGGAGAGCAATCCGTTTCCCGACGCGCGGCCCGAGTTTTTCCGCGCCTTCGCCCGCGCGGTCGAGCTCGGCGTCGGCCTGCCGCTCAAAATCCTCACGCCGTTCGCCGGGATGTCCAAGGCCGACGTGGTGCGGCGGGGCGCCGGGATGCCGCTTGAGTTGACGCTGTCGTGCGCCCGTCCGCGCGGCCTCGCGCATTGCGGCGCCTGCACCAAATGCGCCGAGCGCGTCCAGGGCTTCCGCGCAGCGGGCGTGTCCGATCCGACACCGTATGCGCGCGCGCCGGCGCGTCCGCGCGCGGCCCATTGAGCGCACGCGCCCGCGGAACGCCGCGGTCCGGGATTGACGGCGCCTGACTGAGGACGGCGAGCTTAGCGTTGCGGCGTGCTGGTTGGGCGTGACGCTTCGCCGGCCGGATCCGGCGCGAGCGCCGGGGCGAACGCCGTGCGGCAGGGCGGTCCGGCGGCGAAGAAGTGGCTGATTGCGCCGTCGCGCGCGATGAAGAGCAGGCTCGCCGAGCGCGTGCCGTAATCCCCCAGATGCATACAGAGCGCATTGGGCCGGCCGCTGCGCGTGTCGAGCTGGGTCGCATGGTCGGCCAGCAGGCGCGCCAGATCGTCGCGCCGCCCGAGCGGATCGCGCGCGAAGCCGGGGCGCGCGCCAAGCTCGGCGAAGCGGCCGAAGGAACGGCTGATGCGCGGACATTCAAAGTCGTCAACGTCGGCGTTGGTCAGCAGATGGAATCCCGGCCGCAGCTTCGCCTGATCGATTTCGCCGCCGCGATTGTAGGTGACGAACGCCGCCTCGGCCGACGCGACCAGCAGATTGAACGGATTGTAGGCCGCGCCCGGCTGCGCCGCGACGAAACGCGCCGCCGACCGCGCGTCGCGGCGGCGCAACGCGTCGAGGCAGAGCAGGCCGCGCGAGCGCAGTTTCGGATCGGCGGGACCGTAATCCGCCGTGCGCCGATTCAGCAGGCCCGCGATCACGCCGTGCTGGTTGACGCCGAGCCAGGTGCTGCCCGCGCGCAGGTCCTTGCCGCCGACGATCCGCGGCCGTTCGTCGAGAACGGCGGGCGGGGTCGCCGGCCGATCCAGGTATTCGTCGCGGTTCGCGGCGATCACGACCGGATAGCCGGGAAAGACGCGGTAATAGATCGCGAGCGTGCACATGGCGCCATTCCTTGCAAATTCCCCGCCCCGATTACAAGGGCGCCGCGGACGCCGGCGCGGCGAAATGCGCGATCCGGGCGCGCCGCGGGTTTGCAGCCGATAACTGGCATGATATGGAACAACAATTGCGCGGCACGGGCGGCCAGCCGCAGCTATCGAGGAGGATGAATGTTTTCATCGATCGACGACGTAATCGAACGGTTCGCCGAAAACCGCTATATCGCCAGCCGGCGAATCGCGACCGTGATCTATCTCGCCAGCGCGCTGCAGAAACCGATTCTGGTCGAGGGTCCCGCCGGCGTCGGCAAAACCGATTTGGCCAAAGTGCTGGCCGCCTCGCTCGGCGAGGAGATGATCCGGTTGCAATGCTACGAGGGTCTGGACGAGGGCAAGGCGCTCTACGAATGGGAATACGCCAAGCAACTGCTCTACACCCAGATTCTGAAGGATAAAATCGGCGAAGTGCTGGACGGAACCAGGAGCCTCGCCCAGGCGGTCGATCGGATCGCGAGCCAGGACGATGTCTTCTTTTCCGAGCGCTTCGTGCTGCCGCGTCCGCTGATGAAGGCGATTACGTCGGACCAGCAGGTGGTGCTGCTGATCGACGAAATCGACAAGGCCGACGCCGAGTTCGAGGCGTTCCTGCTCGAACTGCTCTCGGATTTTCAGGTCACCGTGCCGGAAATCGGAACATTCAAGGCGAAAAAGATTCCGCTCGTGATCCTGACCTCGAACAACGCGCGCGAGATGTCCGACGCGCTCAAGCGCCGCTGCCTGCATCTGTATATTGATTTTCCCTCGCGCGAGCAGGAACT
>DAHZDR010000462.1 GCA_027403435.1 Deltaproteobacteria bacterium | reverse complement strand
CCCGGGCCAATTTCAGACAAGTCAGGACTATTTACGCAATTTTTCGCTCAACGCCGCATAACCGTCCAATAGCGGCATCACCGTGTCGGCCTTCGCCGGCGGCAAAGGGAAAATTAGATGGGTAAAGCCCATCTCCATCACCCGGCGCGCGGCCTCTTCCTTGCCTGGCGCGGCGAACAATCCCAGCTGGATCGTCTCGAAGCGCCGGCCGGCGCGGTGCGCGGCTTCACGCAGCGCCTTGACGCCCTCGGCCAACTGCTCCGGCCGCCGATTGATGGGCATCCAGCCGTCGCAATAATCGACGACGCGTTCGGGCGCGCGCTTGGCCTCGGACCCCAGCAGGACCGGCGGTCCTCCCGCCTGGACCGGCTTGGGATAGCTCCAAATCGGGTCGAAGTTGACGAATTCGCCATGAAATTCGGCGGCTTCCTTGCTCCAGATTTCGCGCATCGCGAGAACCCGTTCGCGCAGCACTTTCCATCGCGATTTGAAATTCGTCCCGTGATTCTCCATCTCCTCAACGTTCCATCCGCCGCCGATGCCGAGAATCAGCCGGCCGCCCGAAATCAGGTCGAGCGACGCGGCCTCTTTTGCCAGCAGAATCGGGTCGCGTTCGATCACCAGGCAGATTCCGGCGCCAAGCTTGATCCGCTTGGTGACGACCGCCGCGGCCGTCAGCGCGACGAACTGGTCATGCGTATGCGAATACTCGGTCGGCAACTCGCCGCCGCCCGGAAACGGCGATTTGCGGCTGGTCGGGATATGGGTGTGCTCGGGAAAGAAGAGCGAATCGAGTCCGCGTTCCTCGACCGCGCGCGCCAGCTCGGACGGCTGAATCGCGTAGTCGGTCGGGAACATCATTACGCCAAAGGTTGCCATGATACGCCTCCTTAATTTTACTTGACTATCGCCATCAAGCCGCCATCGGGCGCCATTGGGCGCCATTGGGCGCCACATGGCGCCCCGATACGCACGGCGGCGTCCCGAATGCCCCGTTCAGGCCTTGGCGCTCGGCCTGGCGGAAACCTCGGCGTGCCAGCGCGCGAGATTTTTCTGCCCGGGCTGGATCGCGATTTTCGAGACCCGGCCGAAATCGATTCCGACCATCGCCGTGATGTCCGCGATCGAATACTGGTCGCCGGCGATAAAGCGCCGATTCGCGAGTTCCGCGTCGAGCCACGCCAGCCGCTCTTCGGCGTTTTGCCGCTGCGCTTCGGCGTATTCGGGAACCTGGCGGATGCGGCCCTTAAAGAACTCATGGCGCTGGCGGAAGGAATCGGCGATCGGGATGAACAGGTAAAGTTCGACCCGCCGCTGCCACATCTCGACCAGCGCGCGTTCCCTGGCGCCAATGCCGAACAGCGGCGGCGCGGGGTGAATTTCCTCGAAATAGCGGCAGATGGCCACGCTTTCGGCGATATGCGCGCCGTCGTCGAGTTCGAGCACGGGCACGCCCGCCAGCGGATTGATTTTGCGGAATTCCGGTTGGCGATTCACCGCCTTGCCGATATCGATCTGTTCGTAAGGAACCTGGATGCCCTTTTCGGCGAGAAAAACTCGCACGCGGCGCGGATTGGGGGCTGCCTGCGCTTCGTAGATTTTCATGCGACCTCCGCGGATGGCTGAAGCGGCGCGGACGCGCCGCCCGCCCGACTATAGAAATACCCGGTTGCCTCATGCAACCGCGCTTTCGCATCGGCGATCGCCGGCTTGCGCATCCGCGCGCCGCGCGCTTTACATCGGACCCGTGGCTGATCCAGTTTAGCGGCTGGCCGCAAGCCGCGCCGCGATCGTGGAATCGCAAGGCGGCGCGCGGACTCTATATTCGTCAGCGGGAGCGTGGCGGCAATGGCGAGCGAAGCGGAAATCCTGGAGCGGGTAAAAGCGGGAATGCGGCAGCCGGCGAAGGATATTCCGTCGCTGCGCGGCTTTATCGAAAAGGGACGGACGGCGCTGAACGCGCGCGCTCCGGAAATCGGCGCGTTTCACGCCGACGTCGAATTGCGGCCGGGCTTGCGCGCCGATATCGCCGTGCCGAAAGGCGCCGGTCCGTTTCCGATCGTGCTCTATCTGCATGGCGGCGGATGGGTCGCCGGCAGCCCGAAGAGCCATCAGAAGCTCGGGATGCAGTTCGCGGAACAGGGCTATCTCACGATCAACCTGGATTATCGGC
>DAHZDR010000403.1 GCA_027403435.1 Deltaproteobacteria bacterium | reverse complement strand
CGTTTTGCGCCTCGGCGTCACGCGCGGCGGCATAATCGTTAAGGCCATCGCGATCCTCGTTCCGTTCGACGCTGAGCTGGCCGCCAAGCGCGCGCACTTCCTGACGCAGCAATCCGACTTCATCACGCAGCGCCGCAACCGAGCTTTCGGTGGGCAGGCCGATCGCCGGCCAGAGATTGCCGAAGACGGCCGAGGCGGCCGCTCCAACGACGCGCCGCACCTGCAACGCCGCGCCCAAGCCGCGGCCGACGACTTCGCCAAAAGCGCGATTCGCGTAAAGCTCGTTCGCGGCGTCGTTGGCCAGGCTCACCCAGGCTTCATAGGCGTTCCATCCAGCCTGACGGACGGCGTCGCGGCCGTCTTTGGCCATCAGGCTGTGGGCGGCGGCGGCCGGCAATTCAATCCATGCGGCGGCCAACAGCTTCGCCACGTCATCGAGCATCGGAGAGGCTTTCGCGCTCATCGCTTGGTCCCCACTATATTTATCGGCGGCGCTATTTATCGGCGGCGCTTTTCGATCGTTCTCGTTCATCTTGCTGACAGAAAGTTTAATTTATATCTCGAACGTATCAACAATCAGTTATGCTTAAGTATGTCACAAGCGCGACCAAATCCGGAGATCATCTGGACGATAAGGACAAAATGGTCGCCTTGGCGACAAGCGCGCCGGCTGTGATAGGAAGAATTTGTGGCGGCACAATCGGAAATCGACGGAAAGACGCTGGGCCGGCTGCGCAATTTGGCATGGCTAAGCCCGGACCAGCTTGAAGGACTCGCGCAAAGTATAACGCCGCAAAGAATCAAGCGGCGGGAAACCATTTTTTTCGAGGGCGAAAGCGCCAACCGCGTCTATGTGCTGCTCTCCGGCGTCGCCAAGCTGTCGTTCATCCATGGCGAGGAGCGGGTGCTGGTGGGATTGGTCGGACCGGGCGAGGTTTTCGGCGTTTCGTCGCTGTTGCCGCGGGTGACGCGGCCGTTCCGATGCGACGCGTTCAGCGATTGCACAATCGGCGCGGTGCGGCCGGAAACGTTCGTCGGGCTGGTGCTGGGGACGCCGTTGGAGCGCTTCAGCCGCACGCTTGAAATCACGGTCGGGCGCTGGTGGATGATGTTGCAGCGGTACACCAATTTCGTCGGGCTGAGCGTGCGCGAACGGCTGGCGGAGGCGCTGCTGGAATTGTCGGCCAAGTTCGGCGTCGCGGACGCGCGGGGAACGCTGCTGACGCTCAAGCTGACGCATGTGGACCTGGCGGAACTGGTGGGCGCGTCGCGCCAGCGCACCACCGAGCAACTCAATGAATTCGAGGATGAACGGATAATCATTCGGGATGGCCGGCGGCTGATCATCGCGCCAGAGCGGTTGCGCGCGCTGATCGAAGCGTCGGCTAACAAATAGTCAGTCGCGGCGGCCGCGCGGCGCGTCCGCGCCGGCCAAAACGGGAGAGCCAATCTTGTCAGCCAAAAGCGTTTTTTATCAAGCCAACGGACTGAAACTGCACTATCTCGATTTCGGCAACGCGGGCGCGCCGGCGCTGGCATGTATCCACGGGCTGAGCGGCAACGCGCATAATTTCGACGGCCTCGCGCCGCATCTGGCGAGCCGCTATCACGTGATTTCGATCGACGTGCGCGGGCGCGGCGACAGCGCCTGGGGTCCGCCCAGCGAATATAATCCGGCGGCCTACGTGAAGGACCTCGACGCCCTGCTGACCACGCTCGGGATTGCGCGCGTGAGCCTGATCGGCACGTCGATGGGCGGCATCATCTCGATGATTTTCGCGGGCGGCTATCCGGAGCGGGTCGAGAAGTTGGTATTGAACGACATTGGACCCGAGATCGAACCGGCGGGCCTCAAGCGCATCACTGACTATTTCACGACCGCGCAAAACGAGTTCAACGATCTCGACGAAGTCGCGGCCTACTATCGCAAAAACTATCCGTTCCTGCGCAGTACGCCGCAGGCGGAGCTGATCGAGTTCGTGCGCTGGGCGGTCAAGCCGGACGGGCGCGGCAAGCTGATCTGGAAGATCGATCCGGCGGTGCGCAATATGCCGCGCAGCGGCAGCGAGGCGCGGCCGATGGACCTGTGGGTGCCGTTTGCGCGGATCGCGGCGCCGATTCTGGTGATTCGCGGCGCCGAAAGCGACATCCTGTCGGCGGAGACGGCGGCGCGGATGGGTCGCGTGATGCGCGGCACGCGGGTCGCGGAGATTCCCAGCGTCGGCCACGCGCCGACGCTGACGGAAGCGGAATCGCTGGCCGCCCTCCGCGATTTTTTAATGACGTAACGACGCGATAGCGATTCAAATTGATGCGGTAGGGAACCGGCCGCTCCGCGAAGGTAAACTGTGTCAAGCGGAATGCCGGCGCAGGGGGCGGCGCGATAGTTGCAATCTTTTGTCGCAACTATCGCGCCGCGCGAGCGCGGCCGGCCCGCGAACTCAGTGGGGGAATTCGACGATCACTTTGGCGCGGCCGCCCGGCTTGCGCAGCGCCTCGAACATCTCGGGCACCCGCTCGATATCGATCACGTCGGTGACCATCGGCTGCGGCTTGATTCGGCCGGAGGCGAGCGCCGCGATCGTCTCGTCGAAATCCGGCGGATCGTAGCCGAGGACGAAATTGACGCTGACTTCCTTGAAGACGCAGCGCAGCGGCGTGATCTGATCCGGCTCCATACAGACGCCGACCACGACGATCTGGCCGCGCGGCCGGACCATCTCGATCGCGTTGTCGAGCGTGCCCTTGACGCCGATGCATTCGAAGACCGTCGCGGGACTTTAGCCGATCATCTCGCGCACTTGCGCGGCGGGGTCTTTTTCCCTGGGATTGACGACGACGTCGGCGCCGAGCTTGCGCGCGAGTTCGGCGCGGCCGGCGGCGATTTCCGAAACGACGACGGTGGCGCCTTTGCCCTTGGCCCACGTCAGGGTGGCGAGGCCGATCGGTCCGGCGCCCATCACGACGGCGACATCGCCGGGGCCGACGCCGGAACGTTTGACGGCGTGCAGGCCGACCGATAGCGGCTCGACCATCGCGCCGTCGCGCGAGGAGACGTTGTCGGGCAGCCTGAACAGGCTCCGCACGCCGCAGGCGACGAATTCCGCATAGGCGCCCGGCAACTGGCCGAGGCCGAGGCCCTGAAGCTTGTGGCAATGGATTTCCATGCCGCGTTTGCAGCGGTCGCATTCGCCGCACGAATTGAAGGGCAGCGCGGCGACGCGATCGCCGAGCCTGAAGCCGCTCACGCCGGCGCCGATTTCATGGATTTCGCCACAAAACTCGTGGCCCATGATAGTGTCGGGCGACATCCCGAAGCCGTACTGCACGGCGTGGAGATCGGAGCCGCAGATACCGCAGGCGTGGACCTTGAGGACGACTTCGCCGGCCTGGGCGCGCGGCATGGGCGCGTCGATCACGGCCATTTCGTTGAGCCGTTTGTAGACCGCGACTTTCATCGTAAATTCCTTTCCGCCGGCGCCGCGATGGAACGCCGCGGCGCCGGGGATGCGCGGCGGGTTCAGGCCGCGGCTGGTTTTCCCTGCTGAATCAGCTCGATTTTGTAGCCGTTGGGATCTTCGATAAAGGCGATTTCGGGACCGCCGAACTTCATCGGACCCGGCTCGCGGACGACCTTGACGCCGCGCTGTTTGAGCGCGCCGCAGGTGGCGTAGATATCGTCAACGCCGACCGCCAGATGGCCGAAGGCGCTGCCGATTTCGTAACTTGAAGTATCCCAGTTGTGCGTCAGTTCGACCACCGTCTGATTGCCTTCGTCGCCGAAGCCGACGAAGGCGAGCGTGAAGCGGCCGTTGGGATAATCGTGCTTGCGCAAGAGCTTCATGCCAAGCGCGTCGCAATAGAATTTGAGCGAGTCGTCGAGATTGTTGACGCGGATCATCGTATGCAGCAGGCGCATCATGGTTCAGCTCTCCGGGCGGGACCGGCGCGCGCCGCACGCGGCGACGAGACGGTCAAGCTCGCCTTTGATTTCGTCGAATTGCTTTTCGGTCGGAACGATTCCCGCGCGCTCCATCAGCGCGGCCAGTTCCCAGCGTTCGCGGCCGAGGATGCGCGCGGCGTCATGCTCATGCAGGCGGCGCGCGCGGATAAGTTCGAGCACGGCGAATTCGCGGACGCGGGCGGCGAAGTCTTCAGCGCGGAATTGTCCGTCGAACAAGTCCGCCGGTATGTCGATTTCGATACGCATCGGGAATGCCGCGATTTTCGCATACCCGAAGGCCCCGTCAAGCCCGCATGCGGGAGCGTTGGGCGCGAACGATTTTTGTCGTGGCGCGGCGGTTTCATCATGCTACAATCCGCGAAAATCAATGGCGCCGGATCGCGGCGGCCGCGGGCGAAATCGCGCGGCGCGGAGCGGCAGCCGGGAGCGAGCGATGGATTTCAAATATAGTGCGGAGGCCGAGGCGTTTCGGCGGGAGTTTCGCATCTGGCTCGAAGCGAACATGCCGCAACGGCGGTCCAGCGCCGGCGACGAGCCGGGCAGCGACTTCGTGCGCACCGACGAGGCCAACTGGCAGTTCAGCCTCGCGTGGCATCGCAAGCTGAACGCGGCGGGATGGGTCGGCGTGCACTGGCCGAAGGCATACGGCGGGCGCGGCGCGACGCTCGAGCAGATGGTCGTGTACAATGAAGAGTTCGCGCGGGCGCACGCGCCGGGAATCGTCAACGGCCTCGGCATTATGCTGGTCGGTCCGACGCTGATCCATTGGGGGACGGAAGAGCAGAAACAACGCTACGTGCCGAAGATTCTTTCGGCGGACGAAATCTGGTGCCAGGGCTACTCGGAGCCGGGCGCGGGATCGGACGTGGCGTCGCTGCGGACGCGGGCGGTTGAGGAAGGCGATGACTTTATCGTCAACGGGCAGAAGGTTTGGACTTCGGGCGCGGACCGCGCCGACTGGTGCATCCTGCTGGTGCGGACCGATCCGGACGCGCCCAAGCATAAGGGGATAAGTTATCTGCTGGTCAATATGCACAGTCCGGGCGTGACCGTGCGTCCACTGGTGCAGATGACGGGAGAGAAAGGCTTCAACGAGGTTTTCTTCGAGGACGTGCGCGTGCCGAAGAAGAATCTCGTCGGCGAAAAGAATCAGGGATGGCAGGTCGCGGTGACCACGCTGATGTTCGAGCGGAGTTCGATCGCGACGATGCGCGACATGATGACTCCGGTGCGGCAACTGGCGCGGCTGGCGCAATCGATTCAGCGCAACGGCGGGACCGCATGGGACGACGGCGGCGTGCGGCAGCGGGTCGCGGGCTTCGCCTGCGAAGCGCAAGCGCTGCGCTACAGCAACCTGCGACAGTTGACGCGGCGGCTCAAAGGACTGCCGCCGGGACCGGAAGGATCGGCGGGCAAGCTGGCCGCCAGCGACCTGAATCTACGGATGTCGAAGTTCGCGATGGAGCTGCTGGGGCCGTACAGCCAGTTCGAAAATGGGGCCGACATGGCGCTCGACGGCGGACGCTGGTCGTACCGGCTGCTCTCGGCGCGGGCGCTGACGATCGCGGGCGGAACCAGCGAAATCCAGCACAACATTATCGGCGAACGGGTGCTCGGCCTGCCCAAGGGCTGAGCGCAATCCGGCGCGGGAATCTGGCGGGGCGGCGGTGTCGGCCGCCCCGCTCGTTTTCAGCGCGGCGCGACGATTCTGGCGGCGATCGGCGTCATACGCCGGCGAACCAGTCATAGCCCTGATCCTCCCAGTAGCCGCCGGTTTTTTCCGCGAGAAAATTAACTTCGGCCAGGTACTTGCACATTTTGTAGCCGAGTTTGACGGCGGAATAGACGCGCAGCGGCGCGCCGTGGCCGGTGGTCAGCGGATGGCCATTCATGCCCCAGGCGAGCAGGGTTTGCGGATGCATCGCGCTGGCGAGATCCCATGACGACCAGTAGCCGGAATCGAACGAGCGGAATTCGACGTAGCGCACGCCGGGCTTGAGTCCGACCACTTTGGCCAGATCGCTGACGCGCAGCCCCCGCCATGAGGCGACGGCGGACCATCCTTCGACGCAATGATGCCGCACGCGCATCGCGATTGGCGGCATCGCCTGAAGCTGGGCGAGCGTAAAGCGGCCGGGACGATCGACGAGGCCGCCGACGGTCAGGAACCAGTTGGGCGGAACTTCGGGCGCTTCGTCGGAGATAAAATATTCGGGGAATGCGGCTTCGGGCGTGACGGCGGATTCGGGCGGCTCCGGCGCGAGCCGGGCGGGCGAGAAAATCGCGGCCTCGAAGTTTGCGTTCCAGTCTTTCATCGCGCGCAAAAATGACTTCACGGGATAACTGTCGCATCCGGCGAGCAGCGACGCGGCGGCGGCGCCGGCGACGAAGCGGCGGCGCGAGATGCGGCTATTCACGTTTGCCTCCCGTGACCATCGCGAGGATTTCGCGCGGATGAAGGGCGGCCAGCACGAGATGCGTCGCAACAAAGAGCGCGATCAGTGCGAGTCCCGCCAGATGGACGACGCGGGCGCCGTCGTAACCGCCGAACAGAATCGTGAGGAAGTGGAACTGCACGGGCTTGTAGATGGCGAGCCCGGACAGCGTCATCACGGCGGCGATCACGATGATCGAGGTGTAAGCGAGACGCTGAAGGCCGTTGTAGAAATCGGCCGGCGGCGAAGCTTTGCGCAGGCGCGCGTAGTGGAGGAATTGAGCGACGGCGGGGGCCGCGTCGCGCGCGGGGTTGAACGTCCGCCAGCGCCATTCGCCACTGCCGGCGAGATAAGCGAGATAGACCAATCCATTGAGTACGAAGAACCACGCGATCGCAAAATGCCACTGACGGCCGCCGCCGAGCCATCCGCCGATCGTGAGCCATGACGGCGGCGCGACGCCCTGCAGCGGATACCATCGGTAGAGCGCGCCGCGCGGGCCGAGATAGGGATAGGCGATCAAAATCCGCAGGCCGCTGCCGGCCATCAATACGATGAACAACGCGTTGCACCAATGAACGATACGGATTGGGAGCGGCTGCCGGCGTCTCCGTATCATGGAGCGGTCAAGCGAATCTGACACGGCGGAGAATCTCTCCATGCTGAGCCATAGAGCGGATCCAAGCGTAAACAGGGCGCGCACGCCAGAGGCAATTATCGCCGCGGCGCTCCGCTCGGCAACGTTTTGCGATTGCGCGGGCCTATGCGATTATCCACGCATAAAGACGTTGTGGCGATTGCCAGGATCCGACAGCCGCCCGGCGGCGCGGAGCCGGCGGAAAGGAAGCGTGACATGGACTTCCAATTCAGCGCGGAGGACGAAGCGTTTCGCCATGAGTTGCGCGGCTGGCTGGCGGCAAATCTGCCGTCCGACCATCGCAAGCCCGACTTTACCGTGGAATTTTTCGCCGACGAGGAGGGCGAGGCATGGGCACGACGCGTCGCGTGGCATCGGCGCATGAACGCCGGCGGATGGGTCGCCATTCACTGGCCAAAGGAACACGGCGGCCGCGCCGCAAGCCTTACGCGGCAAGTGATCTATCACGAGGAACTGGCGCGGGCCGGAGCGCCGCAGATGGTCAACGCGCAGGGAATCGCGCTGGTCGGTCCGACGCTGATGCATTGGGGGACGGAGGAGCAGCGCCAGCGCTATCTGCCCAAAATGCTGGCGGCGGAAGAAATCTGGTGCCAGGGATATTCCGAGCCGGGCGCGGGATCCGACCTCGCGTCGCTCACAACCACCGCGGTCGAGGACGGCGACGACTTCATCGTCAACGGCCAGAAGGTCTGGACCTCCGACGCGCATCACGCCGACAGATGCTTTCTGCTGGTGCGCAGCGATCCTGACGCGCCCAAGCATAAGGGCGTAACTTACCTGCTGGTCGATATGCACAGTCCTGGAATCACGGTGCGTCCGCTGGTGCAATTGACGGGCGACCGCGGCTTCAACGAAATGTTCTTCGAAGACGTGCGCGTGCCGAAGGAGAATATCGTCGGCGGAAAGAACAACGGGTGGCTGGTGGCGCTGACGTCGCTGATGTACGAGCGGCGGGCGCGCGACCTGACGCCGCTGGTCGAGGATTTGGCGCGGGTGGCGAAATCGCTTCGGCGCGATGGCCAATCCGCATGGGACGACGCCCGCGTGCGCCAGCGGCTGGCGGAATTCCGCGGCGAGGCCGAAGCGGTGCGGCTAACGGAGCTGCGTCAGCTTACCGAGCGGCTGAAGGGGCGTTCGCCCGGACCGGAAAGCTCGATTCCCAAGCTCACTTACAGCGAGCTCAACGTGCGAATCAACAAGTTTGCGATGGAGCTGCTGGGGCCATACGCACAGCTTGAATATCGCGCGGACCGGGCGATCGACGGCGGCCGATGGCTCTATCGGATGCTGGCGGCGCGGGGACTTACGATCGCGGCGGGGACCAGCGAAATCCAGAAAAACATTATCGGCGAACGAATTCTCGGACTGCCCAAGGGCTAGCGCGGAATGCGAGACGGCGCTGATGCGATCCCGCGCCGCGCGCCGCTACTCGATCCGCGCCAAGACCTGATTGCGCGCAACGAGGTCGCCGACCTTGACCGTCAGCTCGCGCACCATGCCGGTGGCTGAAGCCTTGATCGGGATTTCAACTTTCATCGATTCGATGACCATCAGTTCCTGGCCGCGCGCGACTTGCGCGCCGGGCGCGATATCAATCCTGAGCACTTTGCCTACTCCTGGGCTGCGCAAATCCATCCGACAGGCTCCTTTCCGTCCGGGCAATCTGGCGCGAAACGTCACACATGGCGCGCCGGTTGACGAGTTCGTCCGTCACGGCCGCATCATGCGCGCCCGCTGCCCGAGCTGCGCCGGCACGATTTCATACGCCTGCCGCACCCATTCGATCAGCAACGGACGGGTGTCGCGCGGATCTATAATTTCTTCGATGCCGAACATCTCGGCGGTGCGCAACGGTGAGCGGATCGCGTTGAAACGTTCTTCCAGTTCGGCGCGTAATTTCTCCGGGTCCAGCGCCGCCGCAAGATCGCGCTTATAGGCCGCCTCGATGCCGCCTTCCAGCGGCAGCGAACCCCAATCGCCCGAAGGCCACGCATAGCGGAAATTCAGCCCGGTCGTCCTGCCGTGGCCGGCTCCGGCGACGCCAAAGACCCGGCGCACGATTATCGCGACCCATGGCGTCTCGGCCTGGAATACGGCGTAGAGCGCGCGCACGCCATGCCGGATCGTGCCCGTCATTTCCGCGTCGCGGCCAATCAGAAAGCCGGGTTGATCAACAAAATTCACGACCGGCAGGTGGAACGTATCGCACAGGTCCACGAAGCGGACCATCTTGTCGGAGGCGGACGCGTCCAGCGAACCGCCAATCACGTAGGGATCGTTCGCCATCACGCCGACCGGCCAGCCGTCGAGCCGGGCGAAACCGGTGATCAGCGCGCCGCCGAAATACGGCGCGATTTCGAAGAACGAATCGCGATCGAGGATCAATTCGAGCATTCGGCGCGCGTCGTAGCCGGAACGCCGATTACGCGGGATGAAATCGATCAGCTCCTCCGCGCGGCGATTCGGATCGTCGTGCGGTTCGGCGCGCGGCGGCGTTTGCCAGACGTTTTGCGGCAGATAGGAAAGAAAGCGGCGGATTTGCGCGAAGGCGTCATCTTCGCTCTCCGCCTCATTGTCAACGGCGCCGCTGAGGTAGGCGTGAATCTGCGAACCGCCAAGCTCCTCCTTGGTCAGGTCCTCGCCGACGCCGTATTTCACGACCGGCGGTCCCGCGACGAAAAGCTGGCTGGAGCCGCGAACCATCACGGAGAAATGCGACGCCGCCACGCGCGCCGCGCCGAGTCCCGCGACCGACCCCATGCATCCGGCGACCACCGGAACCTCGCCCATCAGCTTGACCACGACGTCGAATCCCGGGTTGGCCGGAACGTAAGTCGCCTTGACGGTCTCGAAGGTGCGGATGCTGCCGCCGCCGCCGGAGCCGTCAACCAGCCGCACGATCGGTATCCGATGCTCGTGCGCGAGCATCTCGCCCCACACCTGCTTACTGTGGATCGCCGCGTCGGCCGCGCCGCCGCGCACCGTGAAGTCGTCGCCGCCGACAACCACGCGGCGACCGTTGATCCGGCCCGTGACGAGCACGAAATTCGAGGGACGGAACTCGGCCAGCCGCGCGCCCTCATATTTAGTTGCGCCGGCCAGCGCGCCGTACTCATGCACCGAACCGGGATCGAGCAGCCGATCGATCCGTTCGCGCACGGTGAGCTTGCCGCCGTCATGCTGCCGCTTGATATTCTCCTCGCCGCCCATCCGCGCGGCGATTTCGGCGCGGCGGCGAATCTCGTCAAGTTCATCCTGCCAGCTCATGGCGTCCTCCGCACGGGGCCATCCTAGCAAGCCCGGCCGCGATCGCCACAGCGCCGCCGCTTGACGCCCAATCCCGAAACGAACTACTTCATTTCTAGGCCAGGTTACGAAATCCCAAATCGAATCGAGGCGTGATTATGCGCGAGACCAACGAACGGATTCACAAACTCAAATACCCCGGCGCCGTCGACGCGGATGGCCATATCCTTGAAGATAAGCGTCTTTGGGAGCATTACAGCGAAGCGCGCTACAAGCCGATCGCGTTGCGC
>DAHZDR010000401.1 GCA_027403435.1 Deltaproteobacteria bacterium | reverse complement strand
AAAGCGCGGCCGCGATATTCTGGCGGCCTTCGGCGCGATTATCCTGATTCCGCGCGAACCGTTGCGGCCCGATCAGTACAAAGTCGCGATTTCGACCGACGCGCGCGATTATGCGTGGTCGTTTCGCTCCGCCCGCTGACCTGGCGGATGATCAAGCGCCGCCGCGTGATTGCGCGGGTTGCGCGGCGGCGCTTGAATCGCTATGAACCGGAATCAGAAAGTTGGGCCATCCGACGGTTGCCATGTGACGCCGCCGCGATCGTTCGCGGCCGGCGCGCGCTCCGCCGATCTCAGGCTCTCGGGGCCGACTTCTCAAGGAGGCGGGCATGAAAATTTCGATGTTCCATCTGATGCCGTATCGGGAGCTCCCGGCGGATTTCGAAAAGCGTTATCAGTCGGTATGGGTTGACCCGCCGTTTTGGGAACTGGCCGATCCAGCCAAGGTCGGGCAGTACTACAATTGGACGCTCGACGAGCTGATTTACGGGGCCAAGGCCGGCATGGACGGCATCTGCGTCAACGAGCATCATCAGAACGCCTACGGCTTCATGCCCAGCCCCAACCTGATGGGCTCGGTGCTGGCGCGCGCCACCAACGGCCTGGATTGCGCCGTGGTGCAGATGGGCGCGACGCTGCCGACCACGATTCCACCGATTCGCGTCGCCGAAGAATACGGGATGCTCGACTGTATCAGCGGCGGCCGCCTGGTGGCCGGGATGCCGCTGGGCACGCCGATGGACGCGAATCTCTGCTATGGCATCACCCCAATCGAGCATCGCGAGCGCTATTACGAAGCGCACGACCTGATCATGAAGGCGTGGAAGTCGCGCGAAATCTTCGCCTGGAACGGCAAGTACTTCAAGCTGCCGATGGTCAACTTATGGCCGCGCCCAATTCAGCAGCCGCATCCCCCCGTATGGATTCCCGGCTCGGGCAGTCTCAGCACCTGGGATTTCGCCGCCAAACATGACCATTGCTACTGTTTCCTGAGCTATTACGGGAACAATCTCGGCAAGCGCGTGATGGACGGGTTCTGGGAGTTCGTTGATAAGACCGGTCTCGATCCGAACCCCTATCGCGCCGGCTTCCTGCAGTTGGTGGTCGTTGCCGAAACCGACGCCAAGGCGGAGCGGGAGTACTATCCGCATATCCGCTACTTCTACGACAAATGCCTGCACATCCTGAACGAGTACCAGATGGTGCCGGGCAATCAGGACTATCGCAGCCTGGCCAACAGCGTGAAGAACCTGCTGCCGATGCAGACGGATCTCATCAATTCGATCGGCAACTGGAAGTACAAGGACTTCATCGATAATCAGTTCGTGATCGCGGGCAGTCCCGCCACCGTGCGCGACCAGTTGATGCAGGCGGTGAAGAAGCTGCGCGTCGGCAATCTGATGGTGCTGCTGCAGATCGGTTCGATGCCGCATGAGCTGACGCTCAAGAATATCGACCTGTTCGCGCGCGAGGTGCTGCCGCATTTTCGCAACGTCTGGGACGAAGACGGCTGGGAGAACAAGTGGTGGCCGAAGGCGTTGCAAGGCAAGGTCAACGCCGACCGGGTCGCGGCGTTGGCGCGGTCGGAGGCGCGAGCCGGCAAATAAGCGCGGCGGCGAACGCTTGAGCATGGCGGCGGGCGTCTTGAACGGCGTCCGCCGCCGCATAATCGGCCTCCGGCGCCAAATGCGCGCCTGCGCTGGATGGCGGGCGCGGCGGCGGCACCGGAGCCAAACCCGAATTTTGAAGAGAGCGTAATCCAAAATGGCTGCGACTTCCGAAAAGACCCTCAAATTGTGGGACGGCAAGGTCACCGCGCATGTGAAAGTGGCTGGCGCCGGTCCCGCGCTGGTCTATCTCCATAGCGGCTACGGCCTGGTATGGGACGCAACGCTGGACCTGCTGGCGCGCGATTTCACCGTCTATGCGCCGGAGCATCCGGGCACCAGCGCCAACGATCCCGACGCGATCAAGCCGCTCGATGACGTCTGGGACCTGGTGCTCCACTACTACGAGATGTTCGACCAGCTTGGGCTGGAAGCGCCCGCCGTGATGGGCCATTCGTTCGGCGGGATGGTCGCGGCGGAACTGGCCGCCAACAATCCGCGCCGGGTCTCGCGGCTGGTGCTGGTCAACGCGCTCGGCCTGTGGCGCGACGACGCGCCGATCGCGAATTACATGGTGATGCCGGAGGCGCAACTCGAAAAGCTGATGTTCGCCGACGCGCACAATCCGGCGCGCAAGCATATCTTCATGAATCTCGAGGACCCCGAATCGATTATCCGCGTCACCTGGGCGCTCGGATGCGCGGGCAAGTTCAGTTGGCCGATACCCGACAAGGGCTTGCGCAAACGAACCCATCGGATCGCCGCGCCGACGCTGATCGTATGGGGCAAGCAGGACGGCCTGACCAAGCCCGTCTATGCCGACGAATTCAAGCGGTTGATTCCCAACGCCCGGATTGAGCTAATCGATAAGGCCGCCCATATGACGCCGCTTGAGCAGCCCGCCGCGCTGGCCAGGGCGGTGCGCGAGTTCCTCAAGCCTTGAGACGGCTGGCCCCGCCGCGCGCGGCGCTTGGCCGGCCCGGCCGGCGCCATCGCGACCGGCGCGGACGAATCGCGACGAACCGGGATCGTCGCGCGCCCTGATAACCGTCCGGTCGGCGGAGCGGACGGACGGCGAGCCGCGGCTTGCGCGGCGGCGCCGTCTCGAATACTTGAGAAAGGACAATTTTGTGTCATCAAGAAAGACGATAAATCATCGGCTACTGAGCTTGGCATGCGCCATTTTTGCGGCGTTCCTGATTACCGGCGTCGCGGTATGCGGCGCCAAGGCGGCGAATAACATGGACGGACTTCCCGTGCGTAATACGGGCCACTACGCGGTGCTCGACACCGACCGCGGCGTGATCGTGATCGAACTTTATCCGGCGGTGGCGCCCAAGACCGTCGCCAATTTCGACAAACTCTCGAAGGACGGTTTCTACAACGGCCTGACGTTTCATCGCGTGGAGCCCGGCTTCGTGGTGCAGGGCGGCGACCCCAAGGGCAACGGCACGGGCGGTCCCGGCTACGATCTGCCAGCCGAAATCAGCCCGACCGAAAAGCATCTGCGCGGCTCGGTCGCGATGGCGCGGCTGGGCGACAACGTCAATCCCGACCGGCGTTCGAGCGGCAGCCAATTTTATATTTGCCTGGCCCCGGCGCCGTTTCTCGACGGCCAGTACACGATTTTCGGCGGCGTGGTCGAAGGGATGGGCGTGGTGGACAAAATCCGGGTCGGCGACCATATCAAGAAGGTCACGATCACCGACAAATTGCCGAAGTAGGGGTCCCGGCGTGACGGACGTGGGCGGCGGCGCGGGCGGGAGCGGCCGCTATTTCACGATCGACCTCCATCTCCATACCAATCGCGGGAGCGCCGACTCGAATCTGACGCCCGCCGATCTGGTCGCGCGCGCCCGCGCAATCGGTATCGGCGCCGTGTGTATCACCGAGCATGACAACGCCTGGAACCTGAACGAAATCGCCGCTCAGGCGGCGGGGTCGGGCGTGATCTTCCTGCACGGGATCGAAGTTACGACCGAAATGGGTCATGTCGGCGTCTTCGGCCTGAATGAATACGTCGGCGGCATCTACAAGCTGCGCGAACTGCGCCGGGTGGTGGATAAGCTGGGCGGCGTGATGATCGCGAACCATCCGTTCCGCTACAAGCTCGATCCGCGTTTTTCGTTCATCAATCCCGACCATCAGGCGATCGATCCGTCGCGGCCGGAAACCGCCGCCAAACTTGAGATTTTTGCGATGTGCGACGCGGTAGAGACGCTCAACGGCGCCTGTTCGGAAGAAGAAAATCGGTTTGCGCTACAAGTCGCGCGCCAGCTCGGACTGGCCGAGGTCGCCGGTTCCGATTCGCACTCGAAAAATTCCGTCGGCTGCGTCACCACGCTGCTTGACGAGCCGATCGCCAATGAACGCGACCTGATCTACATGATCAAGGCGCGCAAAACCCGCGCGGGCCGCGGACTGCTGGCCGGCGGGGTCGCGCCGTTCGAGCTTCCCGGCTGAGCGGGCGCGGCTTGCGCGCGGCGCCGCGGCGCGCGCTCCACGGTTGGCCGCCGTTTGGCGCAAGCGCCGCCGGCGGCGAAAATCGTCCGCGCGCGACCAATGCTTCCCTGGCGCGCGCAATTTGCCATCCCACAGTTGTTAACGTTGGAAGCGGTGGGATAGAATTTTCAGGCTTCCTTAATTAATGCCATGGCCACCAGTCGTGACCGCTTTGCGCTGATCGAGAGCATTTCCGCGATCGGCAGCGAACCGTCCGACGATTTGCGCGAAACCCTCGACCGGGTGGTCGCGACGATCGCGGAATCGATGGAGGTCGAGGTCTGTTCGCTCTATCTGTTCGACGCGCAGCACGAGCGTCTGGTGTTGCGCGCCACGGTCGGCCTGGACCGCGATTCGGTGGGCCGGGTTGCGATGCGGATCAACGAGGGACTGGTCGGGCTGGCGATCGAATCGAACGGGCCGGTGATGGTCGCGGACGCGATGAGCCATGCCCGCTACAAATATTTCCCCGAGACCGGCGAAGAGCGTTATCACACGTTTCTGGGCGTGCCGGTGCAGGAGGGGCGGCAGAAACCGGTGGGCGTGATCGTCGTGCAGACGCTGCGGCGGCGGCGCTTCGGCAAGGACGA
>DAHZDR010000391.1 GCA_027403435.1 Deltaproteobacteria bacterium | reverse complement strand
AAGAAATATCGCCACAATCACTAGCTTCCAGGCATGAGTAATTCTCATATCGGAGTCGCGGCGCCTGGTTAAGATGTGAGGGGTCATTAAGATAGCCCGCCGCCGCTATCCGCGCCAATGCTTACGGATTGCGCACCAGCGGCGCGACGGCGCCAGCATGCGGATGCCGGCCGGGTCGTGCGCGGGCGCGGCGCGCCAGGGCCGCCTGATTCGCCAAATGGCCGCCAACCGGCTTGAGTTGACATCGCTTTCGCGCGGCAGGCTTACTGATGGAGATGGAACGTCGAAGAGGCACTTTATCTGCGCCGCTCCTTTTGGCGCTGTTATGCTTTGCCGGATGCATGCAGGACCAAATTGACGCCAACAAGCAGGAATTGTCCAAACAACGTGCGCAGCTTACCGCACTGCAACACGAAGTCGCCATCCTCAAGGCGCGCACTCGCGCCAATTCCTACCGCACCGTTCCGTCCAAGCCCAGCGCCTGCGATTCGGCCGTGATGCGCAAGGCGACGCTCAAGGGCGGCGCGCGGATGGCCGCCGGCCAGGTCAATACCGCCCTTGGCTACTATCAGGACGCCGTGGCCGCCTGCCCGGCCAGTGCCGAAGCGCAACTGAATTTGGCCAACATTTACGAGAACATGGGCGACCGCGCCGCCGCCCTCGAACATTATCGTCAGGCGGCCAAGGCCTCTGGCGCCCAAGCCGACGAGGAATCGGTCGCGAAGGCGCGCGCCGCGCTCCAGCGGCTCGGCGGATAGATCGTTTCGCTCGATTTTCGCTTCTAACGGCTGGCGCAACCAACACGAATCGAGCGTTTGGCTCGGCGCGCCGAAAAAATCCGGAACCAAATTCGGGCTATCGCGGTTTTCCCAACGGTGGTCGAAATAGCCGTCCTGTGACGCTGCGGGTTTTCGCCTCGGGGAAGGGCGGCCGGCGTCTCGCGCGGGCTAGGCTGCGGCCACAGGGGACAAAGTTCCGATGAGTTCGAGGTTTTGCGCCGTATCCAGTGAACCAACGGTTGCGATCGGCGGTTCCGACCTGATTCTGCCCTGCCAGTATTACGACGTTTCGGGCGGCCATCGCCTGACCGGCGAACAGCGGCTGATGCTGGCGTTGTTGACCGACGCGATTAACGTCTATCAGAAGGGCGCGTATGCGCGGCTGGCGCGATCGCGGCGGCTGTATGTGGACGCCGAGCGCTGGATCCTGCGCGATGTGACCGGGTCCGGCGCGCTCAGCTTCACCACCGTATGCGAAGCGCTGGGGATCGAAGCGGAACTGTTGCGGCGGCGGATTATCGGCTGGAAGCATGCCGTGCAGCGCCGCCGCCGGCTCGACAGCCCGGGCACAACCGAGATGCGGATTCGGACGCAACCGCGCCGGCGCGGCTCACCATCGACAACGTCGATCGCGCGATCATCACGTCGCTCAGGAACATCGGGACGACCCCGGCCGGCCTGCTGATCGAGATCGTCACCTCGAACACGCCCGACACGGTCGAGTTCTCCTCGGGCAATCTCACGCTGCGCAACGTCGAGGGCGACGCGGTCTCAGTCACCGGCGAGCTGGGCTGCGAGGAGATTCTGGCCGAAGGCTTTCCCGGCGATTCGGTCAGCCCGCTCACCGTGCCCGGCGTCTTCGTGATGAACGAATGAACTCCGCGCCCGCCACCGACGGCGCTTTCGCGCGCGGCCTCGAGCCGGCGTGGTGCGCCAACTACGTCGGCCTGCCCTTCAAATCGCTGGGCCGGACGCGCGCCGGACTCGACTGCTGGGGGCTGGTCCACCTGGTCTATCGCGAAGCGTTCGGCGTCGAGGTTCCGCGCTACGGCGATTACGCCGACGCCTACGACATCGAAGAGGTCGGCGCGCTGGTGAAGGGTGAGATCGTAACGCGCTGGCGCGAAGCGGCCCCCGAACAATTGGGCGACGTGATCCTGCTGCGGGTGCGCGGACAGCCCTGCCATGTC
>DAHZDR010000386.1 GCA_027403435.1 Deltaproteobacteria bacterium | reverse complement strand
AGACGTAGCCGTCCGCGGTCAGCTTGCGCAGCACGCCGATTTCGGCCGCGTCGTACTCCGGGTCCATCGTGATATAGGGCCGATACCAGTCGCCGATACATCCGAGCCGCATGAAGTCGGCGCGCTGAAGCTCAATCCACTTGTCGGCTTCCGCGCGGCATAGCCGCCGGAGTTCGAGCTTCGAGAGCGCGCGCGCCCGCGCGCCCAAGTCGCGCGAGACTTTGAACTCGATCGGCATCCCGTGGCAGTCCCAGCCCGGCACGTACGGCGTCCGGAAGCCCATCATCGAGCGCGAACGCACGACGAAATCCTTGAGCGCCTTGTTGAGCGCCGTGCCCAGATGCACACGGCCGTTCGCATAGGGCGGTCCGTCATGCAGAATCCATGCGGGCGCGTCCGCACGCGCCGCCAGGATACGCGCGTACAGCTTCGTCTCGTTCCAGCGCTTGAGCAGTTCCGGCTCCCGCTTCGGCAAATTCGCCTTCATCGGGAAGTCGGTCTTCGGCAGTTTCAGCGTCGCTTTATAATCGGTCTCGGCCACGGGCGCATTCAGCCGCCGCGGCGATTCGCCGCGCGGCCGTCAAACTCCTTCATTTGGACGCGCTACCGCGTCAATCGCCCTCAGGATAGCCGATTGAATCGCGCCCGCGCGAGCCGCGCGCCCCGCCGCCCGTCAGGCCAGCGCGCGGCCAACCGCCATCGCCAGCCAAATCGTGATGGCGACGCCGAAGACCACGATCAGAATCGCCAGCAGTCCCAGCAGAATCGCGCCGAGCGCCCGCCACGCCGAAAAGCCGTGGACTTCGCCAAGACATTTGAGCGAAATCACGAACTGCCAGACAACGATGATGCCGTCCAGCAAGGCCAAAGGGGAATGCGTGAGCGGGCGCGCCGACGCGGCCGGAACCGTCCCCAGCGCGGCCGCGATTATCCCCACGATCGTCAGGTAGATCCCCGGCACCTGCGACCACGCCAGCGCCGCGCGCACCTTCACCGCGTCCGCCGTGCCGCCCAGCATCGCGCCCGACCATCGATATAGCGCGCCGAACGCATACAGCAGCGCAACGTTCACGCCGCCCATGAACAGCGCCGTCAGCGCCAAACTGAACGGACCAATCGGCGGCATCCGCAGATGCATCCGCGGCATCGGCGCGCCGAACATCCCGGACCGGATATTCAGCATCGCGAGCGCGCCGGCGACAAATGCGATTCCGACCGCGAACTTGCGCGGATCGGTATCGACGATGCGCCGCATCGTGGCGCGCGGCCGCACCCAAATCGCAAGCCACGCCTCGACCCAGATATCCCCCGCATCGCCGTCCATCTTTTCCCCCATGCGCAAACTCGCCGCGCCGCGCCCGCCAGCCTAATTGAAAGCTCGTTGCGACTTCCCGTATAGTCCCGCCAAATCGTAACGATTCGTCCGCGATGTCGCGAGCGGCAATTCCAATGTCTCCGCCCACGCGGCGCGCGGCCGCGCACGAAAGGATTTCGCCATTGGACGCCGACGGAGCGCTGACCGGCCTTAAGGTTCTCGACCTGACCACCGCGCGCGGCCATCTATGCGGCCGGATGCTCGCCGATATGGGCGCGGACGTGATCAAAATCGAACCGCCGGGCGGCGATCGCGCCCGCCGCATCGGACCGTTCCTCGACGACCGGCCGCATCCCGACCGCAGCCTGTTTTTCTGGTTCTACAATCTCAATAAACGCTCGCTCACGCTCGATTTGCGCAATCCGCGCGGCCGCGAAATCCTGCTCGCGCTCGCGCGCGGCGCCGATCTTGTGATCGAAAGCTTCGCTCCCGGCGAAATCGCCGAACTCGGTATCGGATGGAAGGAGTTGCGCGCCGCCAATCCGGCGCTGATCCTGCTCTCGATCGCGCCGTTCGGACAGACCGGCCCCTATCGCGATTTCGCCGCCGATGACGCGGTCCTCACCGCGATGGCCGGCATGCTCTACG
>DAHZDR010000384.1 GCA_027403435.1 Deltaproteobacteria bacterium | reverse complement strand
CGGCAACGACTTCGGCGCGCTCCATAACGTACGGCTCTCCTACGCCACTTCGATCGACAATCTCAACGCGGCCTTCGATCGAATCGAGCGCGTGGTCGCGAAACTCAAGCGTTGCTTTGCGGCCAGCTGCGATCGCCGGCGGAAAAAAAACGCCGCGTCCGGATTACTTCCGGCGCGGCGCTTTTAATGACGGGGTTTCGCCGTTATTGCTTTTTTACGCCGGGTTTCGCCGCATCCCGCTGCTCCTGGAGCAGCCACCAGGCGCCGGTCAGCGGGCCGCGCAAGCCGAGAATGGCCGACGGCTTGAGCTCGGCGATAAACTGCTGGCTGGTTTCTACCGTCGCGCCCGCGTTCTTCATCGCGGTGAGCGCCGCGTCGCGCTGGCTGGCGCCGCCGGCGGCGACCGCGTCGCTGATCACGGTCACCTTGTACCGATGCTTGAGCGCTTCCATCGCCGTCGCCTGGACCGAGCGGTTCGCGTACACGCCGCCGATCACCAGGCGGCCGATATTTTGCTCGTCGAGCCAGGTTTCGAGCTTGCCGTTGCGGAAGGCGCCGGGGTCGCTCTTGTTGAAATAGGGGCCGGCATAGCGGTCAATCCGGGGATCGAGCTGCGAACCATCCCATAGCCGCGGCGTCGCCTGATTACGTTCGAGATTGCTGACGAACGTGAACGGGCTCGCTTCGTCGCGCACGTACAGCACCAGCGTGGTGTTGGCGCGCGCCGCCGCGATCATCGCGTTGGTCGCCTCGATCATCGGGCCAACCTCGTCTTGCGCCACCGGCAGACGGCCGTCGGCCTGCAAAAAATCCGCCTGGTAACCGATCAGCATCAGCGCCGTGGCCGTGCCCCGGCCTTTAATCGGATGCCATCCACAGCCGCCAATCGCCATCATTGCGGCCAGCGTCGCGCTCAGCGCGGTCCAACTCCCAGCACGCTTCATCTCGGGACATTTACCTCCGGAACTCGCGGTCGATTAGTTTCGCTCATAATCGCGGCGACGGCAAGGATCGCGCGGCTACTTTCGCCAGGGGGCTGGAAATTCGCCGGTTTCCAGCCATCGCCGATAGTCGGCGAGAATTTCCGCGTGGTCGAAGGCCAGCGGCGCGGGCGGTTCGTCCGGCCGGAACAGGCCGAGCGCGCGGGCGTCGTCGCGCGCCCGGGGCGCGCCGCTGGCGCGGCCGACATAGACCACTGTGACCGTTTGGCCGCGCGGATCGCGGTCGGGCCGCGAATAGACCCCGAGCAGCGCGCGCAATTCGACTTCGAGCGAAGTTTCCTCCAGCGCCTCGCGCCGCGCCGCCCGCTCGACGGTCTCGCCGAAATCGACGAAGCCGCCCGGAATCGCCCATCCCGGCGGGAAATTCTTGCGTTCGATCAACACGATTCGATCGCCGATCTCGGCAATCACGTCGGCCGCGATCGGCGGGCATTGCGGGCGCGCCATGCGCCGACCTTAGCATCCACGGCCCCCGCGCGCATCCCGCCAGCGCCGATCGCGCGCCGCCGCCGCGTTGACTTCGGCGCGCCGCACCCCCAAAGTTCTTGGCATCATGATGCAGGTTGCGCGTCTCTACGACTTTGGCGATATCCGCGTGGAACAATCGGCCCGTCCTGAAATCGGGCCGGACGAAATGCTGGTCCAGGCGCGCGCCTGCGGCATCTGCTCGGGCGACATCATGCCCTGGTATATCCGGCGCAAGGCGCCGCTGGTGCTGGGCCATGAGCCGGTCGGCGTGGTCGCGGAGGTGGGGGCCGCGGTCGCCGATTTCCGTCCGGGCGACCGCGTCTTCGTCCATCATCATGCGCCGTGCTTCGCATGTTCCGCGTGCCGGCGCGGGGAATACGTCCAATGCGCCACCTGGCGCGCGACTAATCTCAAACCCGGCGGAATGGCCGAATATTTCCTGGTCGGCGCCGCCAATCGCCGCGACACGCTCAAGCTGCCCGCCGAGGTCGGCGATCTCGACGGCGTGCTGATCGAGCCGGCCGCGTGCGTGGTGAAATCGCTGCGGCGCTCCGGACTGCGTCCCGGCGAAACCATTCTGATTATCGGGCTGGGCATCATGGGCATGATGCACGTGCGGATCGCGCGCCAGCTCGGCGCGGGGATGGTGATCGGCGCCGATCTGTTCGAACGGCGCGCCGCGCGCGCGCGCGAACTCGGCGCCGACCACGGCCTGGTGGTCGCCGGCGACGACCTCGTCGAAAAGCTGCGCGCGGCGACCGGCGGCGCGATGGCCGACGTGGTGATCGTCGGTCCCGGCAACTCCCGCGCGCTCGCCACCGGAATCGCCGCGGCCGGCAAAGGCGCGACCGTCGTACAGTTCACCGCGACGCCCCCGGACGAGGAGCTGCTGGTGCGGCCGCACGACCTCTACTTCAACGAAATCCGCCTCGTCCCCAGCTATTCATGCGGTCCGGACGACACCCGTGAAGCGCTCGATCTGGTCCGCCGCGGCGTGATTAACGCGCGCGACCTGGTCACGCATAGCTTTCCGCTCGCCCAAATCAACGAAGCCTACGCCCAGGCGCAGCGGCCCGAGTCGCTTAAGGTCGTGGTTACTTTCTGACCGCGGTAATTGCGGTTTAGGCCGATCATGATCGGCTATTCGCCGGCGCGGCCGGCGAAGGGCGAAAGGATTCCACGCCGCGCCGCCACTGGCTATCTCACTCGCCAGCAACAATAGTTCAGCGGAGCGCGCGCGGAACTTGTCAAGCTGCGGAGCATGAGCCGAAGACGAATGAACTTGAATTGAATATGGCCAGCGATGGCCATTAAAGGCAAGTGTCGATAATGAAAAGGGCGCCCGCAATGGACGCCCTTTTCACTTTAACTATTCGCTTGACCGGATCAGGATCCGGCAGGAGCCGCGCTCGGAGCCGCCGCGGGAGCCGCGGACGACGACGACGCTCGGTGATGCATGTGGTGCATCACGTGATGATGGTAATAGTGGTGGTGCGACCGGCGATGGGCGCGCATGCCGCCCGACTCGACCTTGGCCGCGATCGCTTCAGCCCGATCCGCCGCCGCCTTGGCGTCAGCCGCCGACTGTTCGACCTTGCTTGCCGAAGCCTGCGCGGACGCGGCCGCCTGCTGCGCCGTCTGGCTCGCGGCCTCGGCGCGCTGCGCGGCGGAATCGGCTTGCTGGGCCGCCGCCTGCGCCTGCTGGACGTTCTGGTTCGGACCGCAGCCCGCCAGTAGCGAAAGGGCCAACACCGCCCCCGCAAGTCCCATCAATTTCGAAGATTTTGTGTTTAGCCCTTCCATCCGTTCCTCCTTGATATTCCTGGGCATAAAGCGAAATCGCCTCAATACCGTTATTCAATCCAATCTTTTGTCACGGACTGGATTCCGCTTGCAAGTATATCTCAGCATTTGAGATGTCGCAATTATCCACCGATAAACTTCGTGGTGATTTTGTTACCTGGGTTACCACAATAATCGGGCGCTTGATTTCGCTGGCGAACGGCAGACTTAGAAATCGTCGCCGCCGAAATCGTCGCCCATACCGCCCAT
>DAHZDR010000382.1 GCA_027403435.1 Deltaproteobacteria bacterium | reverse complement strand
GTTCGGACCGTCGGCGCGCGGCTACAAGCGCTATGGCTATCTGGCGCTGTGCATCTCTGCGGCGGGGCTGCATGCGCGCACGGTGGTCAAGTCGGAAGCCGACCGGCGGCCGGAAATGGCCTCGCGGATTCGCGATCTGACGGAGCGCCTGGTCAAGGATTTCAAGGGCGCGCGGCTGGCCAGATACGATAAATGGGACTTCGACGCGCTGCCGCCGGGGGCGCCCGCGACCGCGGAAACCTTCGCCACGATGGCCGCCGCACTGGAGAAAAAAACCGGCGGAATCGACGTCGGCTTCGGCTGGAGCGCGCGGGAAGCGATCCGGCTGGACCGGGCGGAGGTAATCGACGCGTTTCTCGAACTAACCCCGCTCTATCGCGCGCTGCGGTCCGATATTTGAAGTTACGGCGCTCGGAAAATGACCACTAATCGAATCGCCATCCTTGGCGCCGGGGCTTGGGGCACCGCGCTGGGCGTGACGCTGGCGCGCTCCGGCCGCGCGGTGACGCTGGCGATCCGCCGCCGCGCACAACTTGAAGCGCTACGGTCCGCGGCGGAAAACGCCGCCTATCTGCCAGGCGTCGCCATTCCGCCCACTCTCGCCCTGACCGACGATTGGCGCGCCGCGGTGACCGGCGCGGCGACGGTGGTGATGGCGGTGCCGTCGCGGATGGCGCGCGCGGCGTTCGCCCCAGTCGCGCCGACGATTGCGCGCGACGCGACAATCGTTAGCGTGACCAAAGGCGTCGAAGCCGACACCCTGATGACCATGACGCGGATGATCGCCGAAGCGGCCCCGCCGGCGGCCCGCGTCGCGGCGTTGTCGGGACCGGGTTTCGCCGCCGAAGTCGCGCGCGGCAAGCCGGCCGCGCTGGTGGCGGCCGCCGCCGACCCCGCGATTGCGCGCCAGGTGCAGGCATTGTTCGCGACGCCGGCTTTACGCGTCTATCGCAGCGCGGCCGTCGTCGGCGTCGAGTTGGGCGGAGTGATCAAGAACGTGATCGCGATCGCCGCCGGAATTTCCGACGGCCTCGACCTCGGCTCAAGCGCGCGCGCCGCGCTGATCACGCGCGGACTGGCCGAAATGACCCGGCTGGCCGTCGCCGCCGGCGGCCGCGCCGAGACCATGGCGGGATTGGCGGGCCTAGGCGACCTGATTCTGACCTGCACCGGAGCGCTGTCGCGCAATCGCGCGCTCGGCTTGAGGCTGGCCGCAGGCGCGCCCTATACGGAAACGGCCGCCGACGGACAGGTTGCGGAAGGCGCCGTGAGCGCCCGGGCGGTCCGCGCGATCGCGGTCAGGCACGGCGCGGAAACGCCGATCGTGGCCGCCGTCTGCCGCGTGCTCTATGAAGCGGCGCCCGCAACGGCTATGGTCGAAGAATTGCTTAGCCGCCAACTGAAGGCGGAATTTTAACGGGAGCGAAGCGAGAAAAGTTGATGGCCAACAAGGGCGCCTGCAAGGCGACGGACTGTAATCACGAGGTAATCGCGAAGGGTTATTGCCGCAAGCATTATCGCTTGTGGAAAGCCGGCGAAATGCCAAAATCGCGCTATAAGATTTGTACGGGCGAAAATTGCCGCAAACCGCGCTTCAAAGGCAGCCTCTGCGAGGGGCATTGGACGACGGCGCACGGCAAGGCGGCGGAAGCCGGCGCGGCCCCGGCGCAAGCCAGCGCCTGAACGATCGATCCCGTCTGGCGCGGCGCCGCGCCGGAACGCCACGCCGACCGTTCGGCGCGTTCGAGCGGTTCGCGGCAATGGATCTCCGCGCCGCCAGCGGGTCGTTGGCGGCGTTGTAATCTCACGGAGCAACGCGATGGCCAATATTGTGGTGTCGGGCGCGGCTGGCCGGATGGGTCGGATGATCGTCGCGCTGATCGCGCGCGACCGGGAACATCGCCTGGCGGGCGCGCTCGAAGCTCCCGGCAACGCCGCGCTCGGCGCGGATGCCGGAGAACTCGCGGGCGCTGGACTACTCGGCGTGCGGGTTGTGGCGGACTATTCGATGCTGGCGCGGCCCGACACCGTGACGCTCGATTTCACCAGCGCCAAATCCTCCCTCGAGCATCTCGAAGTCGCCGCCGCGAAGGGTTCCGCAATCGTCGTGGGCTCGACCGGGTTCACCCCGGAAATGGAGGCGCGAGCGCGCGAAATCGGGCCGCGCACGCGCACCGTGATTGCGCCGAACATGAGCGTCGGCGTCAACGTGCTGATGAAAATCGTCGCGGAGGTGGCGCGAACGCTGAGCGATTTCGACGCCGAAGTGATCGAAATTCATCATCGCACCAAGGCCGACGCCCCCAGCGGGACCGCGCTCGCGCTCGGCCGCGCGATTGCGCAAGCGCGCTCGGCCGATTTCGAAGCGAATGCGGTCTTTGGACGCGAAGGCATTACGGGCGTCCGCCCCGCCGGGAATATCGCCGTAATGGCGCTGCGGGCGGGAGACGCGGTCGGCGACCATACCGTAATTTTCGGCGGCCACGGCGAACGGCTCGAATTGACCCATCGCGCGCAAAGCCGGGAAGCTCTGGCGCGCGGGGCCTTGCGCGCGGCGGCGTGGCTCGAAAATCGCCCGAATGGGCTTTATTCGATGCGCGACGTGCTCGGCCTTTAGCGACGGCGATAACATAGCTAGTTCACCCGTGGCGCTATGCTAGATTCAGATTATGGGCGGAAACACCGCGTGACCCCAAAGCTTGATGGAAGCGGTACGCGCGTATAAATAGTTCTGCGAAGTGGTAGCAGCCACCAATGGGGCCATAGCTCAATCGGGAGAGCACCGACTTGAAAACTCGGGGGTTGCGGGTTCGAGACCCGTTGGCTGGTGTCATCTCGTTAGTCACGATTTGCCGCGCCGCACAACATCCGCTGGAGCATCAAGGTCCAAAGTCCGCTCAAGACGCTCGAAGGCTTTAGGGAGATTCTCGCGGTCCCACATTAACGCGCGCACATTGCCCGCCGATTCGACTAACTCCAGCGACTTACGTTTTGGTCGCGGACGGGTGAAGCGCACCCGGTCAATCTCTTTGTAGGATTCGTAGGCAAGAAAGTCCGCCGCTTGCAGCGGCACAAAATCCTTTTTCCCGACAAAATTCAGATTGATTAGGCGATTTTGCGGATCATGCTTCTTCAGCCAGTTGTCCCACACGGCGGTGATCTCGCCCTTGAAGTCGTTGTCTTCAAAGAAAACGGCCACGCGATGATCTGCGGGAAGCGGCGAAAAGTCTTGGATCAGAATTTCCATCAGACGCTGAACGCATAACATGTAGGGCTTTCCCATCAGGGATTTCAGCCGGTCGTGACCTTTGATCGCCTCGGCCCAATCCTGATTGACGATGCCG
>DAHZDR010000376.1 GCA_027403435.1 Deltaproteobacteria bacterium | reverse complement strand
TTGGGCGTCGCCGGGAACAAAACTATCGATGAGCTTGAACAGATCGAAAAGACGCCGCGACAACCGCCGCGGGCGGAGTCCGCGGCGGCGCTTCGCGCGGATGACGGCGGCGACTGATTGACTTGCGCGCTATTCGCTTTCGACGTTCGAGGGCGGGGGCGGCTTGAGCTGGCTGTGTTCGCGGCCCTCGGCGATCCAGGCTTCGACTTCGCGCCGCTCATGAGCCAGAAAATTCCCCACCGCGCGGCTTAATCCCGGATGGGCGAGGTAGTGCATGCTGCGCGTGATCGCCGGATCGAAGCCGCGCAGCCATTTGTATTCGCCGCCGGCGCCCGGCTCGAAACGGAGGTTGCGGCGCGCGATGCAATGTTCGATCGCGGCGTAATAACAGACGTTGAAATGGAGAAAGCGCACGTCCTCGAAAGCGCCCCAGTAGCGGCCGTAAAGCACGCCCGCTTTTTCGACGTTGAAGGTGCCGGCGACAATCTCGCCGCCGCGCCAGGCGCAGACGAAGCATAGATGGCGGCGGAAGTTGTCGCGCATCAGGTCGAAAAATCCGCGCGTCAGATATTGCCGGCCCCAGTACAGCTTCTCGATTGTCGAAAGATAGATTTTGAACATCGCGGCGAAGCCGGCGTCGGGAATTTCGTCGCCGGCGAGCGCCCGGACTTCGATACCCTGGCCGGCCAGCGCGGCGCGTTCATGGCGCACGGCGTAGCGGCGTTTGCTCTTGAGTTGCGCGAGGTAGTCGTCGAACGAATCATAGCCGGCGTTGCGCCAGTGGTACTGATAGCCAAGGCGCTCGGCGAAACCGATTTCGGCGAGCGTTGCGGCCTCTTCGGCCGTACAAAAATTGACGTGGACGGAAGAAAGCCGATTGTCGTCGCAGAGTTTGACCAGCGCGCGGCCAAGCGCGCGGACGATCGCGCGCTGGTCGGCGCCGGGAGCCGTCAGAAAGCGGCGTCCGGTATGGGGCGTGAATGGCACGCCGGCCAGCAGCTTCGGGTAATACTTGATGCCGGAGCGGGCGGCCGCGTCGGCCCATCCGTGGTCGAAGACGAACTCGCCCTGGCTATGGCTTTTCAGGTAGAGCGGGCAGGCGCCGGCGATCCGGCGCCCGGGGCCGATCCGCAGGATCAGATGGCATGGCGTCCATCCGGTGGAGCGGACCGCGCTTTTCGATTCTTCCATTGCGGCGAGCCAGTCCCAGTCGAGGAAGGGCGAATCGTCGGACGCGAGCAACGCGTTCCAATCCGCGCGCGGAATGTCGCTGAGACGTTCGTGGACGGAGATTTCGACTTTATCCGCGGCCAGCGGCTTTGACTTGTCGGTGTTTGACGCCATGGCGGGGACGCGTCGGCGTCCAAAGCTCCGAGCTTAGTCGGCGCGGCGCGCGGAGCAAAGCCCGAAGTTCCGGACGCGGCCGCCGGGCGCGCGCAGATTAGCGAGGCGGCAGCAGGCGCTTTTCCCGCATCCGCGCGAAACATTTATGGAACATGTCCTCGGTGTCGATACAGTCATGAAAGCCGTATTGGCGCGCTTTAATCGTGCTGACGATTACCGGCGCGGCGTCGGCGCCGAAGGAGAAGATCGAATCGGCGAATTCGAACGATTTCCCAACGAAGGCGTTGAGATCGGCTGGCGCGGCCAGGTGGTATTTGTCGACGATCGCGGCCCATTGCGCCGCCCGCTTTGGCATCTCGGTCTGGAGCGACATGGGTTCGTTGGGCCCGGGCCGCATCCCGAGCGCGTCGGCGATCGCGGGCCAGAGGTCGGTCCAGACGAAGACGTCGCCGTTGGTGATATTGAAAATTTCGTTGGCGCAACGCGGCTCCGTCGCCGCCCATGCCATCGCGCGCGCCAGCAGATCGGCGTCAACCGCCTCGAACACGAAGGGTTTGCCGCCGGGAAACGCGAGCGGCCGGCCGGCCTCCTTGAGCAGCGCGGCGTACACGCCGATCGCCGGAATGACGTTGAGATTGCCGCCGATCGCCTCGCCGATCACGACTTGCGGACGCAGGATGGTCCAGTTCCAGCGCTGGCCGGACTGTTTCCCGCGCAGGTAGTCCTCCTGCAGCCAATAGAAATTTTCATGTTGATGGCGCGGGTTGCGCTCGCGCGCGGGAATTGAAATCGGACCGAGATGGGCGCCGTAGGCCTTGGTGCCCTGCAGCAGCGTCACATGGCGCAGGTTTTTGGCGGCGGCGCTAAGCGGTTCGAACAGGTTGCGCAGCATCGCGCGATTGGTTTCCATCTGGTCGCGATCGCGCCATCCCTGAATCAGATTGGGCTTTTCATAGAGCGCCGCGTAAGCCAGATGGGTCACGTCGCCCATCGCGCCGAAGACCTCGGCGCAGCGGGCGGCGTCGGTCAAATCGACCGGGACGAAGCGCGCTTTGGGCACGCCCTCCGGAATCCGCCGTGAAACGCCGACCACCTCCCAATCGGGAAGTTCGGAAAAATGGCGAACGGCGGCGTAGCCGACCAGACCGGTCGCGCCGGCGACGAGCAGCTTGTTGCGGGCCATCGTGAAATACCTCGGGGCGCATCGTAGAACGCCGCGCGGGCAAGATAAAGCCGTGGCGCGAGGCGCGGCCGATCGCGTCCGGCGGCGCCGAATCGGAGACGGGAAATTCCCGTGCGACCGCTGCGCGTTTTCTGGT
>DAHZDR010000373.1 GCA_027403435.1 Deltaproteobacteria bacterium | reverse complement strand
CCCGATCCCTGGACCAAGGCCGCCGAGAGTTATCCGATCGACGCGCGGCTGCGCGGCAAGGTTGTGAGCGTGACCGACTACGGCGCCTTCGTCGAGCTGGAAAAGGGCGTCGAGGGCCTGATTCACGTCTCCGAGATGAGTTGGAGCAAGCGCGCCGTGCATCCGTCGAAGGTCGTCAACGTCGGCGACCACGTCGAGGTGCAGGTGCTGGGCGTGGATGAGGCCAACCGGCGGATTTCGCTCGGCCTCAAGCAGACCGAGCCGAATCCCTGGCAGGCGCTCGTCGAACGCCATCCGATCGGCAGCCGGATCGCCGGCAAGATCAAGTCGATCACCGACTTCGGCGTGTTCGTCGAAATCGAGCCCGGAATCGACGGCCTCGTCCATATTTCGGATCTGTCATGGACCAAAAAAGTCCGCCATCCATCCGAAATCTACAAAAAGGGCGATGAGGTCGAGGCGGCGGTGCTCGGTATCGAGGTCGAGCACGAGCGCGTCAGCCTGGGAATCAAGCAGCTCGCCGACGATCCCTGGGACAGTGTGGCGCAGCGCTATCCGCTCAACACCCGGATCAAGGGCAAGGTCAGCTCGGTGGCCGACTTCGGCGTGTTCGTCGAAATCGAAGAGGGCATCGAAGGGCTGATCCATATCTCGCAGCTCAGCAACGAGCGGGTCGATAAACCCTCCACGCTGTTCAAGGTCGGCGACGAGGTCGAAACGCTGGTGGTGCAGGTTGACAGCAAGGAGCGCCGTATCGGCCTGTCGATCAAGGCGCTGCGCGCGCATGAGGAACGCGAGGAGATGCAGGCGTATCTCAAGCGCGAGCACGAGGCGGCGCGCTTCTCGCTCGAAGACATCCTCAACGAAGAGCTGCGGCTCGATCGCGACGAGCGCGCGCGCACCGGCCGCGGCGGCCGCAACACCTAGCCGGGCGGGTTCGGGAGGAGGGCGGCGATGACCAGGCGGGGCCTTATTGAAGAGCTGTTGGCGCGCGGCGGCGGCTCCTCGTATCGCGACGCGGAAACGGTCGTGAACGCGATTTTTGAAGCGATGGGCGCGGTGCTTGCGCGAGGCCAGCGAATTGAAATTCGCGGCTTCGGCAGCTTTGCGGTCAAATCCCGCCGCGCCCGCCGGGGCCGTAATCCAAAGACCGGCGTGGCCGTTGCGGTGGACGCCAAGCGCGTGCCATTTTTTCGCGCCGGCAAGGAACTCAGGGCCGAGGTCAATGGCGCCGGGCCGGCCGCCGAAACGCATCCGGACTGACGGCGCCGCCGGATTCGATCCGTTCCGGGCGCCGTGGCGCGCGGATTGTCTCCGGCGGGCCGGAAGCGGCCGTCCGCGGCGATTGATCTTTCGCTTTGGCCGCGCCCGCCGCCGCAAGCGATTGGCGCTCCACGCCGGAGCGCGCGCGCCGATGATGTTCAACCGCCATCCGCACAACAGCGGCCATCCGATGGACGCGCCGCCGCCGGCGGCGCCGATCATAGGCATTGGCGTATGGCGCCCCGCCGGGAGGGCGACACGAACTTCAGGCCCGTGTTAGGCTTGACCCGCGCGCTCGCGCGGCGGCTTGACGAAACTTTCGCGCCGCTTGAGCCGCTGTTCAGGGAAATCGATTCCGAAACGTTCTGAAACGCGAGTTTCTCGCTGCGGCTTCATGCATGGATCACAGCCTTTTACAGCTTCGAACCTTGGGCGAACTGAAGCGCGCGGGTTATCGTCCCCGCCCGGTGCGTCTGGAGATGCGCGACAATTTGCTCGAACGGCTGCGCCGCAAGGAGCGCGCGCTGCCGGGAATCGTCGGCTACGACCAGACCGTTTTGCCTGAAATCGAAAATGGCGTCCTCGCCGGCCATCATATGATTCTGCTCGGCGAGCGCGGCCAGGCCAAATCGCGGATTATCCGCGCGCTGGCCACGTTGCTCGACGAATACACGGCGGCGGTCGAGGGTTGCGAAATCAACGACGACCCCTACGCGCCGATCTGCGGCCGCTGCGCCCGGCTGGTCGCCGAGCGCGGCGACGGCGCGCCGATCGTCTGGCTCTCCCGCGACCATCGCTACGCCGAAAAGCTCGCCACGCCCGACGTTTCGGTCGCCGACCTGATTGGCGAAATCGACCCGATCAAAGTCGCCGAGGGCCGTTATCTGGCCGACGCCGAAACCGTCCACTACGGCCTGATTCCGCGCACCAATCGCGGCATCTTCGCCATCAACGAGCTGCCCGATCTGACCGAAAAGGTTCAGGTCGGCCTGTTCAACCTGATGGAGGAGAAGGACGTTCAGATCAAGGGCTACAAGATTCGGCTGGCGGTCGATGTGGTCTTCGTCGCCAGCGCCAATCCGGAGGATTACACTTCGCGCGGCCGGATCATCACGCCGCTCAAGGACCGCTTCGATATCCAGGTGCGGACGCATTATCCGAAGACGATCGAAGACGAAATCGCGATCATGGAGCAGGAATGCGCCTATCCGCTGCGCGACGAAATGCCGCTCAGGATGCCGCGGTTCATGAAAGATATTATCGCCCAGGTCACGTTCGAGGCGCGCGCCTCGAACGAGATCAACCAGGCCTCGGGGGTCTCGGTGCGGGTTTCGATCAATAATTACGAGGCGCTCGTCTCGAACGCCGAAAAACGCGCGATTATCAACGGCGAGAACGAGATCGTGCCGCGGCTTTCGGATCTGCACGCGCTCCACGCCGCGACCGCGGGCAAAATCGAGCTGGAGTACGTCGGCGAAGACAAGAAGGAAGACGACCTGATCGAGCGGCTGGTCAATCGCGCCGTCCTCAAGATCTTCGATCGTTTTTTCAAGCTTGACGACCTCAAGCGCGTCAGCGCCTATTTCGAGGAGGGATGGGGCGTTGAAGTTTCGGATTCCGCTCCGGCTGCGGAATA
>DAHZDR010000093.1 GCA_027403435.1 Deltaproteobacteria bacterium | reverse complement strand
TTTTTTTCAAGCAGTGGGGCGGCAGAAACAAGAAGAAGGCTGGCAGGATGCTTGACGGGCAAATTTGGGACGAGATGCCGCTCAATCCGTCATTCGCATAGCCGAGGCTTACGCTGCCGCAACTCGAATCGGGAGAAAGTAAGAATGAGGACAACGCGGGTTTCCGGCCGTACCTCTGTTGAGATATTGGCACGCTTAAGGAATTGGTCCTCCGACACAATGGTAACCCACTCTTCAAGAACGGCCAAAGTAGAGCCAAAGTCGAATCGCAAATCGGCCCTCACCGCCCTTGAAACGAAAGGGCGGTGGCGCGGAAAGACCGCATAATTGTTCGGAAAATCTGGTGCCGGGGGCGGGACTCGAACCCGCACGGCCCTTTCGAGCCAGAGGATTTTAAGTCCTCTGTGTCTGCCATTTCACCACCCCGGCCGGCCTGATTATTCTTGCAGAATAGCGCGGCGCCGCCACTCGCGGCGACCTTCCCGCCCATCCGCCCAAACGGCGGATATTCCCCTGGCCGCCGCGGCGAGCGCCCCAAGCCGGACTATCGGCCACGCGCGCCGACGGCGAATGGTCGTGCTGGCGGCCCGCGCCGCCGGCCTGCGCGCGGGGGACTTGCCTCGCGCCGCGCCCGCGGCATTATAGATCAGCATGCCGCAGCTCCGAACTCGTATCGCCGTGACTGTAGTAGCCGCCGTGGTCTGCGCCGGATGCGCTTTCGGCTCGGCTCCGCTCAAACAAACTCCCGAGGTCGTGGCCACGCCCACGGCAGGCGAAATCAGCGTCAGTACGACTCCATCCAAGCCCGTTGGCGACGTGCTGCCGATCTATGTCTCGATCGCCAACGGCGGCAATACGCCGCGCACGATCGTGCCGAATCAGATTTTCGCGCTCGACCAGATGGGCGACCGGATTGCGCCCCTGCCGCCGGCCGAGGCCGCGCGTCAGGCCGGCGGCGCCGGCGAACTCCGCGCCGCGCTCGAAAGTGGGGCCGCAAGCGGCGTGCTTGGCGGCGCGCTGGGCGCCGGAGTCGGCGCGTTGGCCGGGGCGTTTTTGAATAGCAGCCTGACCGGCGCCGTGCTCGGCGGCGCGGTCGGCGTCGGCGAGGGCGCCTTGGAGGGCGCTCCGGCCGGTCAGGCGCGCGCCGACCAGCAGGCGGCCACGCAGATGTCCGCGATGGCCTTGCCGGCGCAGCAGGTTCGCCCCAATTTCACCGTGAGCGGCTACGTTTTCTTTCCCAAGGGCGACTACAATGGGGTTCAAATACTGCTGGTTAACACGGAGACCGGCGATACCGAGGTGATCAGCCGTTCGTTGCGTTAGACGGCTGGCGCGCCGTTCATTTGCGCCTGGATCCGCGGGTGAGCAGTTCGTCGAGCGCTTCATTGACGAAGTAGCGCCGGGCCGGGTCGCGATCGTCTAGCTCCGACTTGCGCCGCGTGATCCAGTCCGCCAAGCCGACGAATGCCGCCTCGAGCGGATTGGCGAATTCGAACGCCTCGGCGACGCGCGCCAGGTCCGCCCATAGCTCCTCGGGTAAATCCAGAATCAGCCGTCTTTCCGCGCTCGCCATACTGTCATATAGTCATGCGCTTCCGCGCCGGTCAAAATGAAATCTATCGTGACAGGCAATCTGAAACTCGCCGGCTTGCTGATCGAATTCCTCGACGACGGCCGGATGCGGCCCGCGCTGGCCATGCGCGAAACCGATCGGCAGGTCGCGGTGGTCGAAGCCGGCGGGCGCGAACGCACGCTTTCGCGTGCGCTAGTGCTCAACGCCTATCCGGACCGCGCCGTGAATCGCGCGAATCTCGCCGCGGAAGTCGCCCGGCTGGAAGGCGAACGCGCCGCGCTGGCGGCGGAAGTCGATTTGGGCTTGCTCTGGGAGATCGTCCAGGAGCAGAGCCGCAGTTTTGTCGCCGAAGAGCTGGCGGAGCTGTTCTTCGGCCGGCGCGCGTCGGTGGACGTTTCCGTGATGCTCGAGGCGCTGCTCAACGATCGGCTCTGCTTCGTCCGCCGGCATATGGAATTTCTGCCGCGGCCGCGCGAACAGGTCGAGCGCCTGCGCGTGCAGCATGACAAGACGCGTCTGCGCAGCGAGGCGAATCGGCGGATCCGGAGCCTGCTCGAGGGCCTGCTCGCGGGCGGCGCGGCGGCGTCGGCGGAGGAGGCCGCCGCGCTGGCCGCGGAGCTGCGCACCTTTCTCGAAAATCCCTTTGCGCGGAATCGGGATATCGAAACGATGCTGGCGGCGGCGGCGCCCGAGTTGATGCCGGGCGAAGCGGCTTTCGAAATCCTGGAGCGGCTGGAGGCCGCGCCCGACGGGCCGCGCTATGTGACGATCGGCGGGATTCGCACGAAATTTTCGGCGGCCGCGATCGCCGAAGCGAGCGCCGCCGCGCCGCCGCCGCGGCCGCTGGCGGACGACCCCTGCGCGGTGACGATCGACGATGACGACACGGTCGAAATCGACGACGCGCTATCCTGCGAGCCGCTGGGCGACGACGGCCTGCGCGTGCGCGTCCATATCGCGCTGGTGGCCGATTTCGTGCCGCGCGACGGCGCGCTCGATCGCGAGGCCGCCGCGCGCGCCACCACCGTCTATCTTCCCGAGGCGACGATCCGCATGCTGCCGGACGCGATCGCCTGCGATTCCGCAAGCCTGATCGCGGGCCGGGAACGTCATGTGCTGACCACCGACCTCAAATTGTCCGCAACCGTCGAACTGACCAGCTATGCGATTTATCCTTCTCGTCTCAAGGTCGCCGGCCGCCTTAACTACGACCGCGCCGACGCCTGGATCGCCGCCGAATCGAGCCATCCGGAGGCCCTGATGGTGCGGCGGCTGTACGCCGCGGCGCAGCGGCTGCGCGACCGGCGGCGCGCGGCGGGAGCGATAATCGTCAGCCGGCGCGAACCCAAGATCAAGGTCGGAGCGGACGGCGCAATTGAAGTGAGCGTGATCGATAACACGTCGGCCAGCCGGATGCTGGTGGCGGAATTCATGGTGCTAAGCAATCACGTTATCGCGCGCCATGCGGTGATAAATCGAATTCCAATTATCTATCGCGTGCAGCCGGCGAGCGGCGGCGATATGGCCGGCCAGCGTCCGCGGCTGTCGATTTTCCCGGACTACCACGCTGGCATCGGGCTCGACTGCTATGCGCAGAGCAGTTCGCCGATTCGGCGCTACATGGATTTGGTGCTGCAGCGCCAGATTGTCGCGGCGCTGGCGGCGGCCGGAACCGCCAAGCTGCCGTATCAGGCCGAGGAATTGCTCAGCGTGCTCGCCAACGCCGAAGCGTCAGAGACCGCCAGCAAAGAGCTTGAGCGGCGCGCCAAACGCTATTGGACGCTACGTTATCTCGAACGCGAGAGCCTCGGCGTGCCGTTGCAGGCGATTGTCCTGCGCGACGGCGCCAGCGTCGAACTGACCGCCTTCGCGGTGCGTGGCGCGCTTCATGGCGCGCCGAATGTCGCTAGTCAATCGTTAATTTTGGCGCAAATCGCAAACGTCGATCCGCTGCGCGGCGTGCTTAGCCTTGAATATCTGCGCACGCTCCCGCGCGACGCTGACGGCGACCGCCGAGCCTGAACCAACGGTCGCCGCCGGACGCCCGGCGAAACTCAGGAATTCGCTTCGGCGACGCCGAAACTGTCCTGCTCAAGACGCCATCGATCGATTGATTCGATATTGAAACGCCAATCACTGCCAACCTTGAACGCAGGTAGCTGACCGCGCTTGAGCTGGCGATAAACCGTCGAAGGATGAACCTTCAGATAGTCCGACAGTTCCTTCACGGTCATTACATGACTGTTATCGACTTTCATGCGGCTTCCCACCTCCTGATTCTCATTGCCCGCCAGATGACGGTTGAGCATTGTTAGAGCAAAGGGTATGCCGAGCGTTTTAAGTCGCTTGATTTAGGCAATTTCGTGCGATGACTTGCTGATTTGTTATTATTTCAGCGCCCAAAATTTGCCGAACGGCAGATTTTTGGCTCACGAACGCTCGCCATTGCGGCGCAAAACCGAACATCGCACGTTTCAACTCCGCAATGACCGCCACGTTTCGCACACCTGCCCGCGCCCACTCTACCGATAGTCAAGCACGGTCTATATTGGGATTCTTCGGCTTAAAATTGGCGAAAAGCGTGTAACGTGTAATTTTTGCAAGCCGACGTACCGACTCAAGCGTCCCCGCCGCATGGCGATCCGGCCCGCGCGACATTCGGCGCCCCGGACCCGCCAGAGGCGCCCGCCGCGGCCCGCCGGCGTCCCGTGCGCGCCGGAGATGCCCGGATTCGCCCAACCCGTTTCCGCTATGCCAAAGACGCCCGGCCGGCGTC
>DAHZDR010000087.1 GCA_027403435.1 Deltaproteobacteria bacterium | reverse complement strand
TCGTGAACTCGGCCGCTGCCTTGCGGAAGCGTTGGACCGCTTCACGGCTACTGAGGTCCGCTGGAACTGTCGTGGCTGCTCTCTTGCCCTTCCCGCTCATGTTTACAGTATCCTTCGCATGGGCGCTTCCTTAAGGTTTAGTTTGGTGCCGAGGGCGGGACTTGAACCCGCATGTGGTTGCCCACGGTGGATTTTGAGTCCACTGCGTCTGCCGTTTCGCCACCTCGGCGCGCGATCCCGCTCTGGATTCGGACGGCGTCAGCCGGCTCCATCCGTGGCGGTTGGAGCCTAATATTGCCAGAGGGCCTTGCCCCTTCCAAGCGGATCAGCCCAACCTCGGTGGGGCGCTATTTTTTCTCCGGCTCCCACAGCCGTTGCCATGCGCGCAGGCCGTCCTGCAGGGTTTTCTGGATGGTTTCGGCCTGCTTGCGCGCCGCATCGCCCAAGACGCCAACGTTGCCAAAGGCTTCGGTCGCCCGCCGCCAGTTTTCGGTCCATGCGTCCGCCGGATTGGCCGGCCGCTCCGGCGCCGCGCCCCGAGTCTGCGCCGCGGATCGCCGGACCTCGCGCTCCCATAATTCGTAGCCTTGATCGAGCGCGGTGATTACGCCGTCCTTGCTCATCCGCGCGACGCGCAGCCAATTTTCGACCAGACGGTCGCGATCGGCGCCGGCGGCGACGCCGGTCACGTCCTGCAAGGCCTTGCCCACCGCCGCCAGAGCGTCGGCATAGACGGCGGCCGCCTTGCGGATTGCCTCGCCGATTCCAGCCAGAGTCTCGTTCGCCATGAGATCACCTCGTCACGATGCGCGGCGCGTCGGTAAGCGATTTTCCGCACGTCCGCGCGTCAGCTAGCGGATTTTTGCCGGGCGCGTCTTACATATCCAGCGGCAACTCCAGATACTCATGATAGATGAAATCGCGATGCGCGAGCAGATGCGGCGACAGCGCCGCTTTGACCGCCGGATCGTCGCACTGGTACATCCGGCGGAATCCGGGCGACATCGGACAGAGTTCCTGAGGCAGCGGTTCGATCAAAGCGGCGAAAGCCGCCCAATAGATGTCGAGGGCGCTCAGCCGCTCGCCGATCAGGTGGCGTGAACCGCGTGCGCGTTGCGCCGCCAGTTGCCCGTCCAAAGCGGCAAGGATTTCAGCGACGCGATGCGGCGCGGCTTCGGCAAGCGCTGGATCATAGCCGTACTTGGCGCCCATGAAGCGCGCGAAACGTATAGCGTCTTCATTGGCGTTACGGTTCGTTAGCGTGCCGTGGAGCATCATCAACCGCCGCGCCCATCCGAGACCGTTTTCGCCGCAGAGTTCATTGGACAAGCCCACCATCCGCGCGCGATCGTCGAGCGCCCGCGGTATCAGCGGCGGATCGGGTTGGAGGCGCTCAGCGAAAAATAGCTGATCGTTCCATAAGGAGCGTGGCCTTTCGTCGTTATAGATAAAGACCGGAGCGGTGGTCTGGCGGGTCCATTCACGCAGCGGATGGTTGGCGCCGCCAAGCTCCTGACGCACCTTGATATATGGAATGCGCTTGACGTGCAGGATGCCGCGCGCGGCTTCGGTCCATGGGCCTGGCACCGCGGGCGTCATCACCATCCGCAATCCGCCCATGCCGATAGCCTGTTCGACTTCGACGTATGTGGCCATCACTGGATTCCTCCGTCCGCGGCGCCGGCCGAGCGATCGAGACCGCGCCCGCTCCGCTTATGGCCTTTACCGCATCGGCGGACGGTTTCGCCAGCGCGGGCGCCGGCGCGCTTCGTCCGGATTCGCCGAAGACCCGCCGGCCGCGCCGCCATTGAACGGCGCGGCCGACCCTCTTAGTATGGCGATAGTGCGCCGGTTCGCCGCGCCATCAGCGGACGAAGCCGCCAATCCGGCATCTACCCGCGACGGAGATGACTGTGCCC
>DAHZDR010000325.1 GCA_027403435.1 Deltaproteobacteria bacterium | reverse complement strand
TTCGGTCTCGCCCGCCCACACCCCGGTCATGCCGAAGGGCGCGGCGTACCGATGCATCGCCTGGCGGCGCAAGTCGTTCGACATTCCGCCCATGGTCCAGCGGAAACCCTTGAGGCGCATCCGGTCCCAGTCGCTGAAGCGGTCTTCGTTCTTGTGCAGGAAGTCGAGCATCCCGCCGTACATTTGAGTGTTCACGGCGGTCTCGATCGAAAACACGTTGACTTCGCGATTGACTATCCGGCCCATCCGGTTCGCCGAACTATGCAGCGCCGATCGGGTCGGGTCCATGTACGAATGGCTATCGCGCAGCGTCGCGGGATTATGATGGTGGCGCAGGCTCCGGTAGGGCGCGAGGCCGACCGCGACCGACTTGTGCCCGCCGTCCATCGGCACCAGGTTGATATTCAGATAGATCAGCAGGTCCGATTCCGCCGCCCGCCGCGACAGCCACACCTCCTCGCCGTGGCCGGTCTTGCCGAGCATCGCGAGTTCGGCCTGGTTCTCGCCGTCAAAGTTATACAGGCGCTCGGGCCAGAACTGCCTGAAGGCGCGCTCGCCGACCATCCGCCGAATCTCCGCCTCGGTCATCCGGCGATGGAGCGCTGTGGCGACGATCAGATGCACGTCATCCACGCCGTAATCCGCCAGCGTTTGCAGCACGTTGTTGAGCAGGCGTTCGCGGATGTCCGGCCGGCGCATCGGCGGCAGCGGCAGGCTGATATCGTCGATCGCGATGGTCACGCGCAGGTTCGGATTGAGCTGCGCGAACAACGGATCGGCGTTCAGCGGATGGAGCAGGGCGTGGCGGATCGCGATGTCGGGATCGGGCAAGGCGTCGAGCGGCGGCGGCGGGTACACGACGCGGGTTCCGGCGGGCAGCTTCTCGTAGAGAAACTCGTCGCCGTAAGCGATCAACCGCGGCGCCGAGCGCCGGCTGAGCGTCACCACCAGGTCGCTTCGCGACCCCGCCTCGCGCTTGAGTTCCGCCGGCTTGAGTTCCTTGAGCTTGGCTTCAGGCCGCGCCATTCAGTTTCCTCTCCAGCCATTCGCCGACCGCCTCGCGGTCGAGTCCGGCGACCGCGCGCCGCGATTCGCCCTTCTCGAAGCGGATTAACGGCCATTGGCGCGCTGCGGCCGTCGCCGCCAGCCGCCGTGTCGGGTTTACGGCCACCGGATGGCCCATCACGGCAAGAAACGGCAGGTCGTAATGGGAATCCGCGTAGCCCCAGCAATCCGCCAAATTGATTTCGTTGCGCGCACAGTATTCGGCGCACCATGCGGCCTTGGCGTCGCCCGCCATCACCGGCGCGTGCAGCCGTCCGGTGGCGCGTCCCCGGCTGAAGACCAGCTGGTTCGCCACCCAGTCCTTGACGCCGAGGCGCTGGGCGAACGGCGCGACGATAAAATCGGGCGAGCCGGTCACCAGCACCGGCTCGATGCCGGCGGCGCGATTCGCTTCGATCAGTTCGGCCGCGCGCGGGTAGAGATGGCCCATCATGACGCGATCGCAATACTCTTCGCCGAGCGTGAACAGGCGATCGCGCGAAACCCCCTTGAAGGTTTCGAACAGGACGACGTTGAGCAGGTAACGATCGCGGCGCTCGGCCAGATAAAGCGCGGGCAATCTTGCCGCGAAACTGGCCATATAGCCAATCCGGCCGCTCCATTCGCCGATATTGCTGAAGACGAACAGCGCCGAATGGAGCAGATTGAGATCGATTAAGGTGCCGTCAACGTCGTAGAACGCGGCGCCGCGGCGCGGCTGCGCTTTGGCGCCGGAAGTTGCGGCGGCCGCGCGCCGTCGGCCGGGCGTTCGGCCGTCGCCTCTAAAAACTGACATGTCAGTCTACTTTCGGCCGAAAAAACTGGCCTGCCCCTGTCGCCGCCTTCACGCTCGAGCTGAAGCCGCCGCCGATTTCCGCCGGATTCGCCGCCGGTTCCTGGCCTACCGTTTCGAGCAATTCCGGCCGCGCCACGCCGCGCAGTCCAAAATTCAGAATTTCCTCCGCCAGCGCCACCACGTCGTCGCGCCGATTACGCGACAACTGCCCGACGATTTCCTTGATTCCGCCGAGAATACAATAGGCGACCGCCCGCGTATCGCAGCGCCGCACCAGGTTCATCTCGATCCCGAGATCGAGCGAACGTTGAATCTGATCGGTCACGCGTTCGTAAAAATCCACGATTTGCTCGTCAAGTTCGCGATCGAAGCCGGTCGAATGATTCAGCAGAATATCGGTCAATTCGCGTTCATCGAGCACGAACGCGAGCACCCGGCGCAGGTTGGCGCGCAACTGCTCGGCGGGGTTCGGCTGGTCCGGTCCCATGCGCAGCCGTTGAATCCGGGAGCGCAGTTCGCTCAGCGTCTGCGCCAGCAATTCCGCGAAAATATCGCGCTTATTCTGGAAGTACAGATAGAAGGTGCCGCGCGCGATCCGCGACCGCGAGATAATATCGGCGATATTGGTGCGATGGTAGCCTTTGCGCGCGAAGAGATGCTTCGCGTGATGCAGTACCTGCTCGCGCCGGGCTTGTCGTTCCATCAGTACCTATAGTGCGGGACACTATCGGCGCCGGCGCGTGGAGTCAAACCAGCTTCGCGCGCCGGATTGCGCCGCCTTTCAGCCGCCGAACCGGCAACCACGCCGGACCGCATTTCGCTGGCGCGCGCCGACGGACCGGCGGCGCCGATAGTGCGCAATCCGCACCAGCCGCCTACGGCGCCTGACCCGCAGGGTCGTTGGTTTGGCCGTCGGCCGGCGACATCCGGCTTGCGGGAGTCGGCGTGTTGGTCGGAACCTGCAGACACGGCGTCGTGCAGTTGGAGGCATCCTGGTTGACTCCAACCAGCACGCTTTGGCTCGCGATTCCCGCGTCAGTCACGTTAAAGCAGGCGCATCCAGCCGAGTTCGTTGGCTGCAGCGCGGCGAACATGCCGTTGCCGACATAGACCAGTTGCCCGGTAAAATTTGGGGGGTTGCTCCCGAACGGATTCCACACGGTGCTGGCGTTGTTGGTGACGTCGCGATAGGCGTATCGCGCCTTGGGATTGCGCGTGGTAAAGGCGCCTTGGGCGTTGAACTGTAGCGTGGTCGGCGGCGTCGGCGCGGTATTGCAAAACGGCGCGGTGTTGTTCGGGATGCAGATTGCCGCCGACGTCACCGGCGAGCATTGAGGCGTTGGTGTCGGCGTTGGCGTTCTTGTGGCGCCTTTGGTTGGCGTCGGCGTTTGTATCGGCGTCGGCGGCGCCCCGGTGCATACCAGGACGGCAAAGAGCGTGGTCGGAATCCCCAGGGCGACCGTACCGCTGGAACCGCCGCCGCAACTCAGGAGCACCGCCGACGCCAGTCCCGCCAGCACCGGTATGATTGTTATACATCGACGCCACGATTTCATTGCGCGTTCAGCTATGACGGCGCTCCGTTGACATGTCAAGCAAGCTCCGGCCGCAATGGCGGCTAAATCCGCACGCCTGGGCATGTGCAGCCTGCCGCATCCCGCGGACGCGTCGGGGCGGCCAATGCGCCCGTCCGATACGGAAAGCTGGCGTGGCCGAAATCGGCTGGGTTCAGGCGGATTCAGAGCTTATAAAGCGGCTTCATGACTTATAGAACGGAATAAATGAAGCTTGGCCAGCGAGGGAAATAAAAAAAGGCGGGCAGTTTAGGGAGGGGGGAGTCTCCCTAACGCCCGCCTTTAACCGCCCGTCTTGCGACGGACGGCCCCTACCGCAGGGAGGAGGTTGCGGTCGGGTAGCGGCCTTGGCAACCGCTTCCAATACTGTTCGACGAGGGCCAAAGCGAAATATTCATCGGATGGCGGAAAAAACTTGCCGACCTCTGGTCGAGGGATTGGGTGGCGTTGGCCGGCCACGATCTATCATCGGCGCCGCCGGCCGCGAATTTGCGTTACGGCCGCGATCCGCACGCATAATCCAGTGGATTGGACGCCAGCCCGTATGGTATGTCCACTAGGCGCGACGGTTTCAACGAACGGCCGTCGCGAAGCCGTCTGGCGAAAGGGAAGCGCGCTGTCGGATCGTTCGGCGCAGCCAAAATTCCAGTGCAAATTCCGGAAATCGGCAGACGCACGGCCGCCCGTGCGCGTGGAATCATCACCTCGCGCCGGACGCGCCGCTGGAGCCTCGGAATTCTGATCGCCCTGGTAATTTATACCGGCGTCGGGTTTTTCGCGGTTCCGGCAATTCTCCGGCATGTGCTGGTCGGTTCGGTGGCGAAGAGTCTTAACCGGCCGGTCAGCGTTGGAGAGATAGCTTTCAATCCGTTCCGCCTGCGACTCGAAATTGGCCAGCTTCGTGTTGCCGGGCGTGAGGGCGCCAGCCCGTTCGTCGAGGTTGAGCGCTTTGAGGTCGAAGCGTCGTGGCATTCGCTATGGCATCTCGCGCCAATCATTGAGGAGGTTACGATCGAACGGCCGGCGATCAATATCGTTCGGACCGCGCCCAATACCTTCAATTTTTCCGATCTGGTTCCGCCGCCCAAACCGGCCCCGGCACAGCCGGCCAAGCCATTTCTCTTTTCCGTCTCCAACATTCGGATTAGCGGCGGCAAGATCAGCTTTGACGATCGAGTGCTCGCCCAGCGGCATGCTATCGACGACCTGGTGCTGGACGTTCCGTTTGTCGCGGATTTGCCGGCCGACGTGAAGGTTTACGTCAAGCCGCAGGTGCGGATGGTTATCGATGGAAGTCCACTGCGCATCGCGGGGACGGCGCGGCCGTTCAATACCGAACCGGAGTCGGAGCTGGTTCTGAAGCTGCAATCGCTGGAAATTTCGCGCTATCTCGGTTATTTGCCACGTAAATTACCGATCACAATACCGCATGGCGCTTTATCCAGCTATTTGCTGATTCATTTTGTCCAAGCGCCTCAAGGCGCGCAGATACGTGTCGGCGGCTCAGTCCGATTGGACCAGTTGGAGGTGCGCGACGCGAACGGCGCGCCGCTCGTCGGACTCAAGCGGCTAGCGCTCGCGCTCGACAATGTCGAGCCGTTGCACAGTTATATCCATTTGGGCGCGGTCAAGGTTGATGGACTTGACACCTATTTGACGCTTAATCACGATGGCACGACCAATTTGACGCAACTTATGGCAAACGGCGCGGGGTCCGGACCATCCGCCCAGCCGTCTTCGAGTGCGCCGTCAGCCGCGGCGCCCCGGATGGCCAGTGGCGCCCCGCAGCCGCCCGCCGGCGCCACTTCCGGTCCGCCGCCGACACCGTTGGCAGCCGCGACGCCATCGCCGGTTCCGGGCGCGACCGCTTCGGCCGCACCGATCAGTCCGCTGTTGACCCAGGCGGCGCCGGCGACGGTCGCTGGCGCATCGCCGGCGCCCGCGGCGAAGCCCGCGCCAAATCCGGCGGGTCAGCCGGCGCTCGACCTTAAAATCGTGTCGCTCGATGTAACCAACAGCGCCGTCCATCTCCAGGATAATCAGTTGCCGGCGCCGATGGCGATGGCGCTTCAGACGATCGCCGCGCGGGTTGGCAATTTCCATCTTGGCGCCGGCCCGCCGATTCCGTTCAACTTCAACGCGGCGTTGAGCGGCGGCGGCACGATCGCGGCGCAGGGCGCGCTCGATCTGGCCGGGTCGGCGGCGACGACCAGCGTCACGTTGGCGCAAATCGACGTGCCGGCGCTGCAGGGCTTGGCGCAATCGCTACTGGCGGCGAAGATCGCGGCGGGCAAGCTCAACGCCTCGGCCAACGTGCGCGCGGCCTTTGCGCCGGGCAAATTCAACCTGCATCTGGAGCCGGCCGCGGCCACGCTCGACGGCTTTGAAATCCTGATGCCCGGGCGTGGCGCGCAGCCGATCAAATGGAACAGCGTCGGCGCGCGGATCGCGATGGCCGATTTGGCGTCGCGACAGGCGATGATCGACAGTTTGAGCACGGACGGACTCAGCGTCGAAGTCGTCCGCGAGCGGCACGGCAAACTCAATCTCGAGTCGCTACTCAAGCCGCCGCCGGGCGCGCGCCATCGGTTCGCGCGCCATCGGTCCGCGCGCCGGGCGCATCCGGCGTCACGGCGGCGCAAGCGCGGCGGCCGGAACGCGACCG
>DAHZDR010000543.1 GCA_027403435.1 Deltaproteobacteria bacterium | reverse complement strand
GTGGTTGAGCACGGCTTCGGCGGCCTGCTCGCCGCTGTGCACGCAATCCGGGACGCCCACGCCGCGATAGGCCGCGCCGGCCAGCGCCAGGCCGGGGAGCGTCGCCGCGCGGCGCTCGATCCGCGCCACTCGGTCGAGATGGCCGATCGCGTACTGGGGCATCTGCTCAGGCCATCGCCGGACGAGCGCCAGCATCGGTGCGGCGCCGACGCCGAGCAACGCCGCGATTTCCTCGCGCGCCGCGGCGACCATCGCGGCGTCATCCAGCCCCATCATTTCGGCTTGCAGGGCGCCGCCCATGAACGCGCGCATCAGGACGGCGCCAGCCGGCGCGCGATGGGCGAATTTTACGCTCGAGAAGGTGCAGGCGATGATCTTGCGGCGCTCCTTGACCGGCGCGACGAAGCCGAAGCTCTCGGGCCGGCGGGGCAGGTCCGTGGCGCGATAGGCGAGATTGACCGACGCGGCGGAAGAGTAGCGGATTTCGCCGAGCAGTCCGGCGAGTTCCGCGTCGTGCGGCCTGAGCAGCCGCGCGGCGTCGTAGGCCGGCGTGGCGACGACCACCGCGTCGGCGTCGAACTCGGCGCCATCGGCCATCTCCACGCGCCATCCGCCGCCGTCCGGCCGCGCCAGCCTCGTGACGGCGGCGCGCAGGCGAGCGCACTCGCCGAGCCGGATGGCGAGCGCCTCGACCAGCGCGCGCATCCCGCCGCGGAAGCTCAAAAACAGGCTCCAGCGCGCGCCACTGGCGCCGCTGGACGGGACCGGGCGATTGCGGCTCGCCGCTCTGAGTCCCTTGAACAGGCTGCCGTGGCGCCGCTCCATCTCGATGAAGCGTGGCATGGTGGCCATCAGGCTCAGCGCCGCCGGGTCGGCGGCGTGGATGCCGCCGGCCAGCGGCTGCGCGACGCGATCCAGCACTTCGCGGCCGAGCCGGCGCGTCACGAACGCGGCCAGGCTTTCATCGCTGCCGTCGCGGCGCGCCGGGATCAGCGGTTCGAGCGCCATCCGCAGCTTGCCGGTAATGCTGAACAGCGGGCTGGTGAAGACCGGGAGGAAGCTGGTGGGCGCGAGCAGGGCGAACCCTTCCGGAATTTCGACCAGCCGCCCGGCGCGCACCACGCAAGTCTTGCGGAAGCGTTGGTCGGTTCCGATCAGTTCGGGCTCGAGGCCAAGCCGCTTGGCGAGTTCGAGCGCCCACGGTTTCTCGGAGAGGAATGAATCGGCGCCGGTCTCGATGACAAATTCGTCTTTGCTGATGGTGGCGAGCGCGCGGCCGAGGGTGGGTCCCTTTTCGAACAGCGCGGCTTCGAGCGGAAAGGCGCGCGCCGCGGCGAGTTCGCGGATGCGGAAGGCGGCGGCGAGTCCGCTGATTCCTCCGCCGATGATTGCGACCCGCCGAGGTTTGCGTCCGGAGTCCATCAGTACCGTCGCCGAGTCTCGGCCTGCGCCGGGATTGCGGCGCGAGACCGCTCAGTGCGCGACCGCCGGGCCTGCCGCGGGGCCGCTGACGTTGCACAACGGGGCGATATCGGCCTGGTAGGGGAAAGCGCCCGGCGTGTAGGCGCATAGCGGATCGTCGCCGAACGCGTCCCCGCCGCTGGCGAAGGCGCGCGATCGCGATCCGCCGCAGACCGCCGCAAATTCGCATACGCCGCAGCGGCCGGTGAGCCGCGCCGGGTCGCGCAGGTCGTTGAAGAGCGGGCTTTCGCGATAAATCCCGGTCAGCGTCTGGACCCGGACGTTGCCTGCCGGGATCGGCATAAATCCGCTCGGATGGACCGTGCCGACATGCGAGACGAAGACAAAGCCGCGCCCGGCGTTGATATCCATCGGGCTGCGGCGCTCGCGGCCCCGCGCCGGCCACGGCTCGAGCGCGGCGCGCAGTCTCCGGTAGGTGGGTCCGAGCCGGAGGACGTTCTCGGGTGCGATACCGCGGCGTTCCAGGATCGTGCGTTCGAGGACCACGCGCCGGAAATGGTGGCCCTCGGTGGTTTTGGTCGGGATCGCGTTGCCGACATCGTACAGGAAGTTCATCACGTCTTCGCACTCATCGGCGGAGAGCTG
>DAHZDR010000531.1 GCA_027403435.1 Deltaproteobacteria bacterium | reverse complement strand
AAGCGGGAGCTCGTAGATGGATTCGACATCGGACGCCGAGACCACGCAGGCCTCCTCGACGTTGCAGAAGTGCGCGATCTTGGCCTTGAACTTCCGCTCCAGCGGCCGATCGCATCGGCATAGCAGGATGTCCGGCTGAATGCCGAGTCCGGTCAGTTCCTTCACGCTATGCTGCGTCGGCTTGGTCTTGAGTTCGCCGGCGGCGGGGATGAACGGCACCAGCGTGAGATGGACATAGAGGACGTTTTCGCGCCCGAAATCCCATCGGAACTGCCGCACCGCTTCAAGGAACGGCAGGCTCTCGATATCGCCGACCGTGCCGCCGACCTCGACGATGCACAAATCGCTACCTTCCGCCGCCAGCCGGATCCGCCGCTTGATTTCGTCGGTGATATGCGGAATCACCTGCACGGTCGCGCCCAGATAGTCGCCGTGGCGCTCCTTCTGGATCACCGTGTCGTAAATCTGGCCGGTGGTGCAGTTATTCCGCCGGCCCATCGTGGTTTGCACGAAGCGTTCGTAATGGCCGAGGTCGAGATCGGTTTCGGCGCCGTCGTCGGTGACGAAGACCTCGCCATGCTGCAACGGACTCATCGTGCCCGGATCGATATTGATGTACGGATCCATCTTGAGCATCGTAACCTTGAGGCCGCGCGCTTCCAGCAACGCCCCGAGCGACGCCGCCGCAAGTCCCTTGCCCAGCGACGAAACCACGCCGCCGCTGACGAAAATGAATTTGGTCTTGCCTCGCTCCACGATGCCTCCTCCGGGCTATTCCGCGTCCCGCGCGGCCCGATTCGCCAGCGCCAGATCCTCGGGGGTGTCCACTTCCAGCGACGGCGCCGCCGATTCCACCACGCGAATCCGGCAGCCATGCTCGAGCGCGCGCAATTGTTCAAGCTTTTCGATTCCTTCCAGCACGCCCGGCTCGAGCGCGGCGAAGCGCAGCAGGAAATCGCGCCGATAAGCGTAAACGCCGATATGCCGGCGCGCCACCGCCGGAATTTCCCCGTCGTCGCGTGGATGGGGAATCGCGCCGCGCGAAAAATAGAGCGCGTCGCCGTTGCGCCCGCATACCACCTTGACCTTGTTCGGATTGCGCCATTGCGCGAGATCCGCAAGCGGCGCCGCCAGCGTCGCCATCGCCAGCCCCGCGTCGGCTATCATCGCGGCGCTTAGCGCATCAAGGTCCGCGGGCGCGACAAACGGCTGATCGCCCTGCACGTTCAAGTAGATATCCGCCGCGATGCGCCGCGCCACTTCGGCAATCCGATCGGTGCCGCTGCGATGCGCCGGCGAAGTCATCTCGGCCTCGCCGCCGGCCGCGCGCACCGCCGCCGCGATTCGTTGGTCGTCGGTCGCGACGATCACCCGTGCGAGCGAACGCGCGCGCCGCGCCTGCCGCAGCACCCGCACGATCATCGGCACGCCGCCGATTTCGCTGAGCGCCTTGCCGGGCAGCCGCGTGGAATCATAACGCGCCGGAATTATCGCGATTACCGGCACTGGTTCAGGTTCCTCTTATCGATGTGTGGAAAGCGTACCGTGGGCGCACGTTCAACGGTAACCGCCGGTACGCGCCATTGTCAATTCATCGTCAATTTTTCGCCGTGTCGGCCGCGCATGAATTTCCACAAGCGATCCCTCCGCTTGCATCGGCGCGCCTGACCGCGCACGATCGCGAAACCGCGGAGAATTCCGCCACGTAACCGCGGCGCATTCAACGTAACTAAAGCGTATTCGATGACGACGAAATTTTACCTGATGGCGCTGGGCGTCGGCGTCGCCCTGGCGATTGGCTGGCTGGTCTGGCTGACGGCGGCGCGGGCCTTTCTGCGCGCCACCAAATCCACCCCCGGCGCGACGCTCTCGATTATCCAGGTGGCCGTGGTGCTCGCCCTGATGCTGGCGGGTTATCACGCGACGGATTGGTGCGTCGCCAACCTCGGCCTCGACCCGGCGACCGCGCCCGGCGCCGCGATGACCTTTCGGCGGATCTGGATTCTGACCCTGGGCGCCGGCATGGTCGCGAGTATTCAGGTCTTTCTCGATATTCGCCGGATGGCGGCGCCGCCGCCGCGCCGTCCCGCCCCGGCCGACCCGCGGATCAACGCCCGGCGCCGCCGCCGTTAGAGAGCTGGCGGCAAGATCAAAAATTGCGATGACCTAATCGCGCGCGGTTTAACGCGCCCGATGGCGCTTGGCGTGACGCGCGCAAATCATGGCTGACTTTGACCTAACTATCGCGGTCGCAGAAATTGTGAACGTGATGGGCCTTCTCGTTGCGCCTGTAGAGCCTTCGGCAAGTGGATCGAAGAACGGTAACGCGCTATCGGGAGGGACGAGGCGGAGTACCGCCGCACCGCGTCCCATCGCGATGAAGTGGGGCAAGCACCAGAGATTGACGCGAAGAAGAAGGCCGCTTAAGCGTGCGTTTGGCCACGACTGGTTTCAACAACCATGCATGCGTCGTGGTCCACAACCGGAGAGGACGCGCCATCATGAGCATCTCGCGTAGTTGCGGAGCCTGCCGGAGCGACAAGCTAACCCCCACACACAAGGGAGCTGGCCGCAACCCGCGGTCGCCGCCGCGCCGTTCGCATGGCCCGGGGACTGGCGCGCGGCGCGAATCTCGATAAAGATGTTCGGCGTCATGCGTGAAGTTGCTGTAAACGGGATCGGTCGTGGCTGAAACGCAGGGCCGCGCGCCGTTGGCCGAAATCAATCGGCTGATCCGCGAGAATCGCGTCGGCGAATATCGTTCGCCCAACCTGGCGCTGGGGATGACG
>DAHZDR010000524.1 GCA_027403435.1 Deltaproteobacteria bacterium | reverse complement strand
CAGGAAGGAATGTTTCGTCGCGCGGCGCGGCCCGGGCGCGCGGCTCAACGGCAAACCGATCCACGTCAGCCGTGCGCCCACGCTCGACCTGGCGCTGCTGGCGACCGGCTTTCCCTATGATCGGCGCGAACGGCGGCGCTATTACCTCGCCTTCTGGGAAGCGTTCATGACGCGCTGCCAGGGCGTCCGCCGCACCGGTTCGGCGGCGCTCGACCTCGCGTATGTGGCGTGCGGCCGGACCGATGGCTTCTGGGAATTCGGCCTCAAGCCGTGGGACGTCGCGGCCGGCGCGCTGATGGTCGAGGAGGCGGGCGGCCACGTCAGCAACATGGACGGTTCGCGGCTGGATCTCGCCGGCGCGCGGATCGTCGCCAGCAACGGCGCGCTCCATCAGGAAATGATCGAAACGATCGCCGGCGCGCGTCCCGAAGCCGAACGGCGCCATCGCGCGATGCTGGCCGAAAGCGGCGGCGGCGAATGACGGCCGCCGAACGAAGTTGCATCATGAAACCAAATATAGCAAATATAGCCGCGCGGCGAGGCCGCCCGGGAGGCGATGACGATGCTTAAACTATTGGGCGCCCATGGTTCTCCGTTCGTGCGCAAGGTGAAGCTCGTGCTCGACGAAAAGGGACTCAAGTATGAGCACGAGCAGGTTGCGCCGTTTCCGCCGACCGCCGAATATCGCAAGGTGAGTCCGCTCGGGAAAATTCCGGCGCTTATCGACGGCGACCGGGCGCTCGCCGATTCCTCGGTTATCTGCGCCTATCTGGAGCGGACGCATCCCGCGCCGGCGCTCTATCCGGCCGATCCCTACGCCTATGCGCGGGCGCTGTGGTTCGAGGAATACGGCGACAGCGGGCTCGCGCCAATCGTTGGCGGCAAGATGTTCTTCAACCGGATTATCGGGCCGCGGATCATGAAAAAGCCGTTCGACGAAGCGCTCTACCAGCAGGCGGTGGAGCGCGACCTGCCGCCGATGTTCGACTATCTCGAGAGCGAGATTGCGGGCGACCATCTGGTCGGCGGAGCGTTCACGATCGCGGATATCGGAATCGCGACGCAATTCGTCAACTATCGCCTGGCCGGCGGCGCGCTCGCCCCGGCGCGCTGGCCGAAGCTGGCGGCGTATATCGAAAAGACCCATGCGCGGCCGACCTTCAAGGCGGCGATCGCGATCGAGGAAAAAATCTTCGGCGGCGCCCGCGGCTGACCCGTCGCGGTATGCGCCGGGCGCGTAAAACGCCGCCGGATTCCCGCCGCCGCAAGCACGCCATGAGCGCCGGTGGCTACATTTTGCGCACGGCCCGTGAGGAATTTGTCAACGCTCGATTGCGCGTGGCGGCGCGCGGGTCTAAAATCAACTGGTTCCGATTCCAGTTGATTCGAGATGAGCGCCGGAAAAAAGTTGCTCTGCGGCATCCTGACGCCGTTGATTATCCTGCTGGGAGTGGCCGCCCCAGGCGCGCCAATCCCGCTGGGAATTCGCTCGACGCGGCTTAACCGCCCGGTCGTTCATTGCCAGCAACCCGGCATGGCCTACGACTCCGCGGGCGATGCGCTGCTTGCTGTGGAAAAGACGCGGGTGACGCATCAGTCCGTGGCGCGCACGCGGCCGCTCGGGATCGCCGCGATGCCGGCTTCCGCCGCGGGTGCGCGGCCGAATATCGACCCGCGCTGGATCGCGGCGTGTATCAGGCGGCGGCGCTTGCATTCCCGCGGATTGGCGCATTGCGCCAGCGCCGCCGATCCCGCGGCGATTCTCGCGGCGTAGCGGCTCAGCCGGAATTTGACCGGCGGCGCCCGCGCCAAATCACCAAAACGAAAATTCGCTAGCGCTCGGCCGCGCACGGCGTGGCCGAGGAAACGCTACCGGCAAAAATTGCGCGCTCCGGCGTGTGAACGGCAAGCCTTGTCGCAACGGCGCCGGCGTCAGAAGACGCACGCGGCGCGAGGGTGGAAGAACAGCATGTTGATCATCCTGGGATTGGCGTTGTTATTCGCGACGTTCGCGGGATTCGCGATTGCTCCTCGCCAGGCGCTGGCGTCGCCGCTGACTTTTCCCGCGGCGGCGCCAATTTCGGCGGGCGACATTTTT
>DAHZDR010000510.1 GCA_027403435.1 Deltaproteobacteria bacterium | reverse complement strand
AAAACGATGAATGCAACCGTTGTTGCGGACGCATGCGTCAGCGTGCCGTTAATTGGCGGGAATCTCGACTTGGACAGTAGCGTCATCGATCCACAAGCCTCGGCGCGGATACGCGACGCTTTGGCGAAATTCGCCAGCGCGATCGCCGGACGACCCCACGCGGCGACGCGCGCGGCCTGATCGGGCGCCGCGACGGCGCGATTGCGGGCTTCGCCCCCGCCGTCAAAGTATCGCGCTCGAATTCCCTGTAGCCTTTGACCGCTTCGACCAGGTTGGGAATCAAATCGTGGCGGCGTTTGAGCAGAACGTCGATCTGACGCCATGCGTTATCGACTTCACGCCCGGCGCGCGGCGTCAGTTGATTTGAATCTTGACCGGCTTGGTCTCCGGCCGCTTTTCGACCGTGACTTCCAGCACGCCGTCGCGATAGTTTGCGCTTACACGATCCGGGCTCGCGTCCTTGGGCAATTCGAAGGCGCGCCGCAGATGTCCCCACGCGCGCTCCGCCACACGCACCGCCGCCTCGCGCGGCCATTCCGGCCGCCGCCGCTCGGCCTCGACAATCAGCTTGCCGTCTTCCACGCGCACATCGATCGAATCGTTCTTCAGGCCCGCCATCTCGAAGTGGAAGCGATAACCGTCTCGATCCTCGATTACGTCGGCCGGCGGCGTAAGCCGGCGCGGCGCCGATTGAAACTCCCGCATCAGTTGGTTCATCTGACTACGCAGCCAGGGGTTGTCGACGACGCCATTTTCGAAAAAAAGTTCCATACAAAACCTCCTCCGGCGGAGACCGGAATGAATATCAGGATTTTTGACCGTCTCGGTCCGGCGCCTTCCGCCAGATCCGGTCACAGGTTGAAAAGTAAGTATGATTTGCGCGGCGTCAAGCGGCCGGCGGCGCGGCTTCAGCGCGGGGTTTCGGCGGCGTGGCTGGCGCGCGCGGCGTCCGCGGCGAAACGCCGGGCCATCGCGAGGTCGCCGAGTTCGCGCGCCAGCGTCTCGCCCGCTTTCAGGACTTCGATCGCGCGCGCTATGTTGCCTTTGCCGAGATAAGCTCCGGCCTTGCGGAAAATTTTGGCGTAGCGTTGACCTTTTTCGGCCGCGTTCATGAAAGCCCGCGAAGCAACCGTCGATTCGATCCTAGGCGGCGCGTTGCGCATCGTCCAGCCGCGCGACGGTTACCGTTTCGCGCTCGACGCGGTTTTGCTGGCCCGTTTCGCCGCTCCACGCCCGCGCGATCGCGTGCTCGATTTGGGCGCCGGATGCGGCGTGGTCTCGGCGATCGTCGCCGCGCTGCGGCGTCCGCGCGAGATCGTCGCGATCGAATTGCAGCCCGAGCTTGCGCAAGCCGCCGCGCGCAACGCCGAACTCAACCGGCTCGAGTCGATTCGCGTGATCGAGGCCGATCTGCGGGCGCCGCTGATCGCGGGCGTCGCCCCCGGCTCGTTCGATTTGATCGTCGCGAATCCGCCCTATCGCGCCGCCGGCAGCGGACGGGAAAGCCCCAATCTCTCGCGGCGCGTCGCCCGCGGCGGGGCCGGCGCGACGCTCGCGGAATTTCTTGCGGCCGCGCGCCGTTACGCCGTCAATCGCGGCCGTGTCGCGATCGTTTTCGACGCGACGCGCGCCGCTGAATTGATCGCGCTGATGATCGCCAACTCGCTCGAACCCAAACGCCTGCGCTTCGTCCATCCACTGCCCGGCGCTCCCGCCGCGAGCGTGCTGGTCGAAGCGCGCAAGGGCGGCCGCGCCGAGGTCACGGTCGAACCGCCGCTGATTGTTCAGGCGCGGCCCGGCGTCTATAGCGACGCGGCGCGCGCGCTCCTGTATGACGGAATCGCGCGCGGCGGCGGTTCCAGCGACTAATCCAAAAACTCACGACGGCGCGGCGCCGGCTATTCGCCCGCGAAAAATTCCAGCGCTTTGCGCGCGACCAGCTC
>DAHZDR010000509.1 GCA_027403435.1 Deltaproteobacteria bacterium | reverse complement strand
AAGCGGGATGAAAAATGGATTATCGCCGACGCCCAATTGGTCATGGGCGGGCGGCGCGCCGGCGCGGAGCGCGCCCCGGCGCCATCAAATTGAGCCGCAAGGTGGAGGGGTTGGGTGAACGGCGCGGGCGGTCTTTCGATGTTGGACCTGCTGCTGGACACGGGTCCGGTGGTCAAGGCCGTGCTGCTCACGCTGGCCGGTTTTTCGATCGCGAGCTGGGGCATCATTCTCTACAAACTGGTGCATATTTCGCGGGCGCGGCGCGAATCCGAGCGCTTTATCACGATTTTCTGGGAATCCAAGAATCTCGCCGCGATCCATACCGCGAGCGTCGGCCTCAAGCAGAGTCCGGTCGCGCAGGTGTTTCGCGCCGGCTACCAGGAATTGCTGCAATTGACGCGCGCGAAGCGTCAGGCGGTGGGCGCGGAAGGCGGCTTCTCGACCGATCTCGGCGGGGTTGAGAACGTCACGCGCGCGATGAAGCGGCAGAGCAACGTCGAGCTGGGCAAGCTCGAAAAAGGCGTCACGTTCCTGGCGACCACCGCTTCGACCAGCCCCTTCGTGGGCCTGTTTGGGACGGTCTGGGGCGTGATGACGGCGTTTATGGGCCTGTCGGCGGCGCATACGTCGAATATCCAGGCGGTGGCGCCGGGGATCGCCGAGGCGTTGATCACGACCGCGTTCGGCATCGTCGTCGCCGTGCCGGCGCAGGTTTACTACAATCATTTCGCCACGCGGGTGCGCGAACTCGCCACCGAGATGGAAAATTTCACCTCCGAGTTCCTGAATATCGCCGAGCGCCACTTCCTCTCCTGAGGAGCGTCGTAGATGGCTTCAGAGAGTCCTCAACGCGGGCAACTGGCCTCGCAGATCAACGTCACGCCGCTGGTGGACGTGATGCTGGTGCTGCTGATCATCTTCATGGTGACGGCGCCGATTATCCAGCAGGGCGTGCAGGTCAGCCTGCCGCGGGTGAAGGCCGCCGCGCTGCCGGGCAAAGGGGAGCAGTTCATCGTCTCGATCACGCGCAACCGCGAGATTTATTTGAACGACACGCGGATGAGCGCGGCGCAACTGACCGAGAAGCTGGGCGCGATCGCGGCGGAGCGGCCGGACCGCGAAGTGTTTATTCGCGCGGACGAGGCGGTGCCCTATGGCGAAGTGGTGCGGACCATGGCGGCGATCAAGGCGGCGGGGATCGGGAACGTCGGGATGGTTACCGAGATGCCGCTGACGGCGGGCGAGGGGGCGGGGGCGGGGAACGGCGGATCGAAACGTGGCGGCGCCAGTCCTTAGTCTCGACGACCAGCCGAGCCGCTGGGGATACGTGGCGGCGATCGTCGTTTCGGCGATCGCGCACGCGGGCCTGGTTTACCTGGTGGTGTTCGTCTTGCCGGAAATGTTGGCGTCGCCGGAGCCGCCGCCGGCGGCGTACACGGTGAAGATCGTCGATTCGATTCCGGCCGGCGACCTGGGCACGCGGCTGCCCGCCCTCAATCGCGAACAGGCGCGGCCGCCGCAACGTCCCGCGCCGCCGCGCGCGGCGCCAAAACCGGCGCCGACGCCGCCGCCGGTCAATGCGCGCAACGCGATCGCGCTCAACCTGGCGCATCATAAGGCGACGCCGCCGCCCACTCCAACGCCGGCGCCGACCGCGACCCGCGCGGCGACGCCCGCGCCGACCGCGACGCCCCATCCGCGCCGCACGCCGCGGCCAACCCCGCGCGCAACGCCGCGGCCGACGCCGCGGAAGCGGCCGAAACCGCAACCGAAAATGACGCCCAAACCCAAACCGCGGGCGACTCCGGTGGCGATGGCGAAGCGGAAGCCGGACGTCAAGCACGAACTGGAAAAAGTGCGCGAGCAGTTGCTGCGCGAACATCTCGCGGCGCTCAAGACCAAGAGCCGGACGGCCGCGCATCCGGACGGCGGTCCGGTGGTCGCCGACCGCGGGCATCCGGGCGCCGGGATGGGCGTGGGGCCGGGAAACGGCAGCGCGGGGATTCAACAGGACCCGAATTTTCTGCTCTACTATCAACAGGTGCAGGAACGGATCAAGAATGCGTGGAGCTTCACCGGGGGTAATCCGGACGCGACCGCGACGGTTGCCTTCGGCATCAATCCGGACGGAAGTCTCAACTCGATTAAAGTGGCCCAAAGCTCGCGCGATCCGGCCTTCGACGATTCGGTGGTCAGGGCGATTCGCGGCGCGAGTCCGTTTCCGCCGCCGCCGGGGAAATATCGCCAGCAATTCGCCGCGGGAGTCGAGGCGGTCTTCAAGCTGAGCGATCTCAAGGCGAGCGCGGCGGCGGACGGCAATTAGCGCGTTCGCGGCGGCGGACGCTGGCGGTGGAGGAGGCGTGGGAGCGAAGCATGGCGATAGCGAAGGAACGCGCGGAACGAATCCGGATCGGCCGCCGATGAGGCTTGGGATGAAGAGCATTTTCGCCGCGTTGGCGCTGGCGCTGGCGTTGGCGCCGGCGGCGGCCGACGCGCAAATCCGCTTCGATATCAGCAAGGCGCCGACGGCCGCGCCGATCGCGGTTTCGGCGCTGAAGAATCTCGGCGGCGACGACGACCACGACATCTCGGCCCAATTCGACCGGGTGCTGATGCGCGATCTGAAGCTGTCGGGCTATTTTCGCATCATCAGTCCGAAGTCCTATATCGAGGACGCGGGGAATTCCGGCTACGACCTCGGGAAGTTCAATTTCGCCGACTGGAGCTCGCTCGGCGCGGATTTCCTGGTCAAGGGCGCGGTGCGCGCCAACGGCGACACGATTACGCTGGAAGCGCTGTTCTTCGACGTGCCGCAGCAGCGCCGGATGATGGGCAAGCGGTTCACCGGCGGCCTTGGCGACGTGGGCGAGATGGCGCGGCGGTTCGCCGACGCGGCGCTGCAAGCGGTGACGGGAGTGCGCGGCCCGTTCGATTCGAAGCTGGCGTTCGTCTCCACGCGCGGCGGACGTTTTAAGGAAGTTTACACGGCGTGGCCGGACGGCGGCGGCCTGTTCCGGGTCACCGACAATCCGACTATCAACCTGTTCCCGAGCTTCGACGGCGGCGCGCGCCATTTGCTCTATCTTTCCTACAAGACCTATGCGCCGACGCTGTATCTGGTCGATCTTTCGCGCAAGGTGGAAACGCCGATTCCGAACCGCCTGGGCCAGGCGGTGGGCGGCGCGCTCACGCCCGACGGGCGCATCGTCGCGGCCTACTCGCGCGGCGGCCATACCAATCTCCACCTGCTGGATGCCGCGGGCGGGGAAATCCGGGCGCTGACCCAGGACCGCGCGATCAACGTGAGTCCTTCGGTATGCGCTGACGGATCGCGGATGGCGTTTACTTCGGATCGCGCGGGCACGCCGCAGATTTACGTCGAGAGCCTTGCGGGCGGCGACGCGCGGCGCGTGACCTATCAGGGTTCGTACAACACGGCGCCGGCGTTTTCGCCGGATTGCAAAAAAATCGCGTACGAAAGCCGGCAAGGCGGCGCCTTTCAGATTTACACGATCGCCGCCGGCGGCGGCGGCGGCGCGCGCCAGCTCACCGTGGCGGGGTCCAATGAGGCGCCGGCCTGGTCGCCCGACGGCCGCTATATCGCTTTCAGTTCAACCCGCGGCGGACGCTCCAGGATTTACATGATGCGCGCGCTCGACGGCTATGTAATCGCACCCTTAACCGAAGGAGCAGGCAATGATTCGAGTCCATCGTGGTCGGGATGGCTGGGCGAATGATTTCGGCGCGCTGACCCGGGCCGCCGGCATGGCGCTGGTGGTGGTCGCGCTGGCGCTGGGCGGATGCTCGTCGAAGAAGAACGCCGCCGCGGGGGCCAATGGCGCCGGCGGCAGCCAGCTTGGCGAAAACGGCATGGGCGCCGGCGGCGGCAGTTCGCTCACGCAGGCGCAGAACGGCACGCTCGGCAACGGCGCGCAGGGGCCGCTCGGCGATATTCACTTCGACTACAACGATGCGACCATCCGCACTCAGGACGGCGCAATCCTGAAGTCCAACGCGCAATGGCTCGAGAGCCATCCCAGCCAACGCGTCCAAATCGAGGGGCATTGCGACGATCGCGGCTCCGAGGAATACAATATCGCTCTCGGCGCGCGGCGCGCGCAGGCGGCCAAGGATTATCTGAGCACACTGGGCATCGCCGGCGACCGCATGTCCACGATTAGCTACGGCAAGGAGTTGCCCATTTGCACGGAAGAAACCGACGATTGCTGGGCGCAGAACCGCCGCGATCATTTCGCCGTTTC
>DAHZDR010000508.1 GCA_027403435.1 Deltaproteobacteria bacterium | reverse complement strand
CGCGCGCTCGATCGCCGTCCATTTATAATTCTGGGCGACGGCGGGTCCGGCCTGATGACTCACGGCTACGCGGGAAACCTGGCGCACGCCGTGTTGCTCGCGGTCGATCGGCCGGACGCGGCGGCGGGCCAGATCTATAATTGCGGAGACGATATTCAGTTTACCATCCGGCAGGTGGTCGAGATCATCGCCGACGAAATGAATTATCGGTTCGAGATAGTCAGTCTGCCCGCCGAGGCCGCTTATCCGGCGCGCGGACTCACGATCGAAGCGACGCCGCATCACAAGCTGATGGACCTGCACAAGATTCGCCTGCAACTGGGCTATCGCGATCAGCTTGATCCCGCGGAGGCGATTCGGCGCACCGTGCGCTGGTTCCTCGAACATCAGCCGGAGCGCGGCGGGGAGCTGGAGCGGCGCCTGCGCGACGATTTCGATTACGCGGCCGAGGACCAGCTCGCGGCGATTTATCGCGGCGCGCTTGAACGCGCCCGCAAGTTCCGCCCCGAGCCGCAACCGACGATGCATCCGTATCCGCATCCGAAGGAGCCTGGCCTCGCCCGCGACCATCGCAATCGTTAGGCCCGCGGGATGCGGTAACGGGCATGGCGCGGGTTTGCCGCTTGCGCCGCGCTCGGCTAGATTCGACTTTATTCCGGGGACATCCTAACCAACGGGGCAGGCCATGCAGGAACTCATCCCACTTGCCGAGCGCATCGCGGCGATCCTTAAACAGCGCAAGGAAAGCGTCGTCATCGCGGAGTCATCGACCGGCGGCCTGATCGCGGCGGCGCTGCTGGCGATCCCCGGAGCGAGCGAATATTTCCTTGGCGGGCTGGTGATTTACACGCTGAAGGCGCGGCGGACGCTGGTCGATCTGCCGGATTCCGCTTTCACCGGGATGCGCGCCTCGACCGAACCGTACGTGCGGTTGATTTCGCGGCGGGTGCGGGAACAGTTCGGCGCCAGTTGGTGTATCGCGGAAAGCGGCGCGACCGGTCCGACTGGCAACCGCTATGGCGACGCGCCCGGCCACAGCGCGATCGCGGTCGCGGGCGCCGTTGAGCGATCGCTCACGATCGAAACCGGCGGCGCCGACCGTGCCGGCAACATGCGCAAGTTCGCGGCCGCCGGGCTGGAAATGCTGCGCCAATGCCTCGGCTAACGGCCGCGGCCGCGCGCGCCAGCGGCGATCCGATCTGAATTTACCAAAAGGATGGACGCAACGATGCTGCAAGCGGGACATAATTTTCCGAATTTCGCGCTGCCAAACCAGGACGGCAAGACGCTTAAACTGTCCGACTTCGCCGGCAAGTGGCTGGTCGTCTATTTTTATCCCAAGGACGACACGCCGGGATGCACGATTCAGGGCAAATCCTTCACCGCCGCGAAATCGGAGTTCGACGCGGCGGGAATTACCGTGCTCGGAGTTAGCCAGGACGGCGTCGATTCCCACAAGAGCTTTTGCAACAAGTTCTCGTTCACCATCGACCTGCTCGCCGACGTCAAAGCGGAACTGCTCGGCGCCTGCGGAGTCGGGCAAAGCGAATTTCGCGGCGCCAAATACTGGGACCGCACCAGTTTCGTGATCGATCCCAAAGGCGCCGTGCGCAAGGTTTACGAGAAGGTGAATCCGCAAGGCCACGAACAGGTATTGCTTGAGGACATCAAGGCGCTGCAGCGCGGCTAGCGCCGGCCGGTTTCGAATCGGCGGCGGAGCGGCGCGCCGATAGTCAGTGCGCCGCCCCGCCGCCGGAATCCATATTTACGCGATAACCATTGCGCGGCTCATTCGGAATGAGCCGCCTTGGGATAGCTGGCGCCGCCGTCGATAGTCAATATCGCGCCGGTGGTGAAGCCGGCCGCGGGACTGGCGAAGTAGAGCGCCGCGCCGACGATTTCCTCCGGCTCGCCGGCGCGTCCGAGCGCGAAATTTTCCTTCGCACGCTTCGTGAAGTACTCGGTCCGCGACCACGACTTGCTGATGTCCGTGTGGAAGGGCCCGGCCATGATGCAGTTCACGCGCACCTTCGGGCCATACTCCTTGGCGAAGGCGACGGTCAGCACGTTGAGGCCCGATTTCGCCGCGCCGTAGGGAGCGGTGTCGGGCGCGGGCTGAACGGCGGCGACCGACGAGATATTGAGGATCGAACCGCCCGCGCCCGCCGCCATCCGCGCGCCGAACAACGCCGATAGCCGGAACGGCCCCTTCAGGTTGACCGCGATCACCTTGTCGAAAAGCTCCTCCGGCGTGTCGAGCGACGACGGCGCGACCGGCGAGAGGCCGGCGTTGTTGATCAGCACGTCGGCGCGGCCCCAGCGCGCGTACACCTCATCGGCAAAGCGGTTGCAGTCATCCCATTTGCCGGCATGCATCGCGTGGGCGGAACCGTCGGCGCCAAGCGCGCGAATTTCCGTGACGGTCCGTTCGCAAGAGTCGAGTTTGCGGCTGGCCACCGCTATATTCGCGCCGGCGCGCGCGAATCCCAGCGCCATCGCATGCCCGAGTCCGCGGCTGCCGCCGGTAATCACGACGACCTTGCCGCGAAAGTCATAGCGGGTAACATCAAAACTCACGGCGCTCACACCTCAAGCTCGATCCGGCCGGCGAATTTACGGATTGCCGCTTCGCGCAGCGCCGGAATATGTCCGGTCGGAAAGAGGCCGGAGGTCGGCTGGTAATCGCGCAGCACCTGGCGCGCCACAGTGATCTTATGGACTTCGGTGGGACCGTCGGCCAAGCCCATCACGAAGCTCTCGAGCACCTGATCGACGAACGGCATTTCCGGCGTGACGCCGAGCGAGCCATGAATCTGCAGGGCGCGGATCACGACGTCGTGAAACACCTTCGGCATCTGGGCCTTGACCGCCGCGATATCCTTGCGGACCTTGAGGTAGTCCTTGTAGCGATCGATCCGCCATGCGGTGCGCAGCACGAGCAGCCTGAATTGCTCGATCTCGATCCACGAGTCGGCGATCTTTTCCTGCACCATCTGTTTGTCGGCCAGCGCCGAGCCCTGCGTGGTGCGGGAGAGCGCCCGTTCGCACATCAGGTCGAACGCCTTTTTCACCTGTCCGATCGTGCGCATCGCATGATGGATACGGCCGCCGCCAAGGCGCGTCTGCGCGACCACGAAGCCGTCGCCGCGCTGGCCCAGCAGATGGTCCTTCGGGATGCGCACGTCCTGGTAGCGGATATAAGCGTGGGCGCCCTCGGGCTCGTCGCCGACACCGACGTTGCGGACGATATTCACGCCCGGAGCGTCGGTCGGCACGATAAATGCCGAAAGTTTGCGATACGGCGCGGCGTCCGGATCGGTAACCGCCATCGTGATCATGAACGACGCCCATCGCGCGTTCGACGAGAACCACTTTTCGCCGTTGATTACCCAGTCGTCGCCCTGCAACTCGGCGCGCGTGGCGAAAACTTTCGGATCGGCGCCGCCCTGCGGCTCGGTCATCGAGAAGCAGGAGACGATCTGATTGTCGAGCAGCGGCTGTAGATAGCGCTTCTTCTGTTCGGGCGTGCCGTACTTGGCGAGAATTTCCGCGTTGCCGGAATCGGGCGCCTGGCATCCAAAAACGGTCGGGGCGAAGCGCGAGCGGCCGAGAATTTCATTCATCAGCGCAAGCTTGACCTGGCCGTAGCCCTGCCCGCCGAGATCCGGCTCCAGATGGCACGCCCAGAGCTTGTGTTTGCGCACCTCGGCCTGCAAGGGCCGGACGAGCTTGTTGCGCTTTTCGTCGCGCACGTCGTCGGGCGATTCCAGCACGTAGTCGAGCGGCTCGACCTCGGTGCGCACGAACCGCTCGATCCAGTCGAGCTGCTTCTGAAATTCCGGCTCGGTTTCAAAATCCCAACTCACGTAAGTTCCTCCAAATCAGCATGCACGGGCGGCGCGATGGGCGCGCCGCCCGTGGCGAAAATCATTAACGCGCCCGCCGTTCAACCGATTATCCATCGAGTGAGCGGGCCTTGTCACTCAGCGATGCGGACGCGCGCGCCGGCTCCCGCGCTAATCCAGCTCCATCAGGGGCAGGCCGAAAGCGCTTTTACCCAAAAATTCAAGGCTTTCGTCGGTATCGAAGGGATGATACAGGCCGGCGCGAACGTCGCGGTAGTAACGCTCGAGCGGCAGGCGCTTGAAGTACGAGGCGCCGCCGACCGCGCGCAACGCCAGATCGACGACCCGCACGGAATTTTCGATCGCGACCATCCGCGCCGCGACCGCCTTGCGCGCCCAGCTTCGTGAATTGTCGGTTTCGAGTTCCGCGGCCGCCTTCCACATCACCGCCCGCGCGGTCTCGATCAGCAAATCCATTTCGCCGACCTTGTTGTACACGCTCGGCAGATGGCTCATCGGATGCGGCAGCGGGAAACGCGGCCGATCGCGCATGAACTCGACGACGAAATCGCGCGCGGCGACGGCGATTCCGATATACGGCGCGCCGATCGTGAACGGCGCCTTCGCGAACACGCGGGTAATCCGGGCGCCGCGCGAAACCGGGCGCTTCAGCACCACCGCGTCGTCGGGCACGAAGGCGTCCTTCAGGTCGGCGCTGCGCGATTCCGTGGCCCGCATCCCCATCGTGTTCCAGTCGTCCTTGAAGGCCAGTCCGGGAGTCTCGCGCGGCGGAATGAAAAAGCTCAGGACCGACGGTCCTTCGGGAGCGTCTTCCCAGGTCGCCTCGGTGAAATACAGATCGAGCGCCACGCTCTGCGTGCCGAAAATTTTCCGCCCGTTGACGATCCATCCGCCTTCGGCGCGGCGCGCCGTCGTTCGCGGGCGCAGCGCGATCACGGCGTTGTCGGGCTCGGAGCCGGAGCCGCCGCAAATCAGCCGCTCAGCGACGATTCGGCGCAGCTTCGCGACCACGTTCGGCGCGTGAAATTTGCGCTCAATATCGACCAGGAAACCGACGACGTTCAGATGCATGTTGATCGCGAGCGCGGTCGGGCCGCAGCCCTGCGCGAGCCGCTCCTGCGCCTTGATCCGTTCGAGCATCGTCGCGCCCATCCCGCCAAATTGTTCCGGAACAATCAGCGTGGTGTAGCCAGTTTCGCGCAGGCGGGTGTAGTTTTCATACGGGAAGGAGCGTTCCTCGTCGTGCCGGGCGGCGCGTTTGGCGAAGTCGCCGGCCAGCTCCGCCGCCAGATCGATCAGGCGCCGCTCGCGTTCCGTGTTGATCTGGTCCATCGCCCACCCTCCGTTTTCTCCGACGCTTGCGGCCCCCCGACGCGCGCCCGTCACGCCCGCTGGTCGAGTTGCAGGATGATTCCGTCCGGATCCTCGAACAGGCAGGTCAGATACTTCCGCCCCGGCCGCTCGCCATAACCCGCCGCGTCGGTTTCGATGGGCGGGACGAGAATTTTGACGCCCGCCGCCTTGAGCCGGTCGTGAATCGCGCGCAGATCATCCACCCACCACGAGAAATGCGAGACGCCGACTTCGTCGAGCTTGATCGCCTTGCCCGGCGTGCCGCCCGGCATTTCGGTCAGCACCAGAAAGCCGCCGCCGGCGCCGCCATAGTGCAGATGGACCGCGCGACGCGCGCCCTTTTCAGGATTCGCGTAGAGGCTCCGCATCTCCCCGATCGGCTCCATCGCGTCATAGCGCGCCTCGCAGCCGAGCAGATCACGGTAAAAGCGCAGCGACCGTTCCATGTCGCGCACGCCGATCGCCACATGCGAAATTGCATTCATCACGGCCTCCCAGAGCTTATCGCCGGTTGGCGCGATTACAGCGCCATCGGCCGCGGCTTGGCAAGCGCCGCGCTCAACCGCGCGCGGCCGGCGTTCAGGGCGCGTTCTGCTGGGCGTTCAGATCGGTAATCGCCCGTTTCAGCCGGTCGATCGTCTCTTGCTGTTCCTGAATCTGATTCTGGATTTCGAAATCCGACGGCGGCGCGTCCGCCGCCGTGGTCCGCACGCCGCCGGCCTTGGCGGGCGTTGGATGCGTTGGCGCGGCGCCGATCTCGTTGATCAGCTCGGCGCGCTGCTCGTCGCATTGCGCCGCGGTCAATTCCTCGCGTTCGCATTGCCGCTCGATCAAATTGTCCAACTCTTTGCGGAGGCTCGAAATTTCCGCCGATTGATTGGCGATTCTTTTGGTCAAATCCTCCTGGAACGCCTGGAGCTCCTGCTGATGCTCGACCGCCTGGATACCGGCCGCGGTGGCGGCGCCGAAATATCCCCCCATCATCGCCCCCGGCGCGCTGTTCTGTCCGCTCAACAAGCCGCCGGTGATGGTGCCGGTGATGCCGCCCGCCGCGACCGCGCCGATCGAATCGAGCGCCGCCGGCGTCGCGCGCAGCGCGCATTCCGCCGTCTCGCCGTGCTGCAAACTCATCGCCTCGCCGGAGACCCTGACTTCGGTGCCGACTTCATTCTGACGCTGGACGACATCGACCACCGCGTCAACGGCGTCTCCATACTTTTGTTGCGCAAGATCGCGCAGGCGCGCGTAGGTCTTGGCGT
>DAHZDR010000505.1 GCA_027403435.1 Deltaproteobacteria bacterium | reverse complement strand
ATATACACGGAAAGGCCGGCGCCGCGCGCGCCATAGCGAATCGCCGGCTCGCCGACAATCTCCACGCCGCGGCCGCGCAGATATTCGAGCGCGGCGTCAAGGTCGGGGATTTCGACGCCCAGGCAGAAATGGTCGAGGTTGCGCGCGTCCTCCCGCCGCGGCTCGGACGCCGGGATCAGATCGACCATCCCGGCGCCGGCGCGCAACTGAATCAGGCCGATCGACTCGACTCGGCGCTCCTCGGCGAGACCGACGACGCGTGTGTAAAAATCGAGCATCATCGGCTGGTTGCGGCAGCGCAGCACCAGATGATCGAGTTCGGCGACTTTGAAGGGAGGATTCACGTCAGGCCGGTCTCTTCAATTCTCGGAGTTTCGCATACATCAGGTGAGGCCCGCATTCAATGCTCCACCGACAGCCGCGCGTCGTTCCAATCGATCATGCCGCCCTTCAGGTTGCATACGCGATCGAAGCCGAGTCCGGTAAGGATGGCGGCGGCGGTGGTGCTGCGCACGCCGACCCGGCAGACCACGACAATTTCGCGATCCCGGAACGCGTCGAGCGCGCCGGCGCGCTCCGGCAAATCCCGCAGCGCAATCCGCGTCGCGCCCGGAATATGGCCGAGTTCGCCGCGGAATTCCTCTTCCTCGCGCACGTCGAGAATCAGCGGGGCGCTGGGCGCGTTGAGCTTGGCGAGCACCTCGCCGGGGTCGAGCTGGCGCACCTGGTTGAGCTGGGAGAGCGTCGGAAAATTCAGCGCGGAGGCGTCGATTTCGGTTTGATTCGGCTGCAGCGCCTCCTGGATTCCGTCGGGCAGCGGCAGGCCGAGATTATTCATCAGTTCGACGTACTGTTCGCGCGTGCGCCCGGCTATCCGCGGATTGGAATGTTTTTCCTCGCCGATCGTGGACTGCGTGTGGCCGCGATAATCGTGCGCCGGAAACACCAGCGTATCGTCCGGAAGCGTAAAGAGCTTGCGGGTAATCGAGTCGTAACCGGAGCCCGCGTCGCCGCCCGCGAAATCGCATCGGCCGGTGCCGTGGATCAGCAGCACGTCGCCGGTAAAAACGCGATCGCCGGCGTAAAGACTGATCGAATCGGGCGTATGGCCGGGCGTATAGAGCACGCGCAAGGCGATTTCACCGACGTTCAGCACGTCGCCGTCATCGACGTGCCGCGACACGTGCGGCGCCGGCGCCCGCCGATGCATTACCACCGGCGCGCCGGTCAGTTCGCCCAGCTCGATCGCGCCGCTGCGATGGTCGGCGTGGGTATGGGTGTCGATAATCATCTCCAGCCGGCATCCGAAATAGGCCAGCAGCGCGAGGTAACGCTCGATGCGGTCGCGCATGGGATCGATCAGCGCGGCCGCGCGGGCGCGCTCCGACAGCGCCAGATAAGTTTTGCACTTGGCGTGATTAACTTCGCGGAATTTCATGGCGTCGATGCGCTCCGTCGTTCGCCAAACTTCAGCCTTTTTGTCCGGTGCGGCGGCGTCGCAAGCTACGACTATAGCGCCGCTCGCCGCAATCGTGAACATCGGCGTTGTGGGCGCGTTTGGCCGCGGGCAAGTCCGCCGTTCTCCGGGCGTTCGCCGGGAAGCCGCGCTTGCGTGGCGGCCTTGCGGCGTCGATGATGCTCAGGCGCCGCCGATGCCTGCCATTTCTTTTACGCCGCCACTGATTTTCGCGCTGACCTATTTCGTGATGGCCGTTGGCGGGTTGCCGCGGCTCAGGCTCGACCGCGCGGGCGCGGCGTTTGCCGGCGCGGTCGCGATGGTCGCAATCGGCGGCCTTGGCGA
>DAHZDR010000318.1 GCA_027403435.1 Deltaproteobacteria bacterium | reverse complement strand
TCGCAAGTTGGGCGCGCAGGCCGCGGTCGATCGCCTGTTGCATCCCGGCGGGGTCGCTGAGGTTGATGTTGGTCAGGCCCTTGGTGGTCATCCGGTCCTCGTCGATTTCGATAATCACCGGAATCTGGATCACGCTCGATGGCGCGATATGGGCGACGCCGCGGCCGACGTTGAGGCTCAGCAGGATGCTTTTGACTTCGCCGATTTTGACGCCCTTGAATTTTACCGCGGCGCCCGTGTGCAGGCCGTTGACGCTGCCGCCGAAGAAACAGACGTACTGATGGGTGGTGCGGAACAGGCGGCCGGAGCCGAGCACGGCGGTCGCCAGCACCGCAATCGCGAGCGCGCCGAGCACGAACACGCCGACTTTGCGGGGATTGGTCCGTTTAGCCATCTTGGGGCGCGGTCTCCAGATTGATTGCGCCGCGCGTCAGGAAGCGGCGCACGCGCGGGTTGTCGGAATGGTCGCGCAGTTCTTTGGGATTGCCGAAGGCGCCCATGGCGTGGATTTCGGCGTCAAGAAACACGCTGTTGTCGCCGATCGCGAAGATGCTCGCGAGTTCATGGGTGACGATCACGATGGTCGTGCCGAGACTGTCGCGGAGTTCCAGGATCAGTTCGTCAAGCAGGTTCGAGCTTACCGGATCGAGTCCGGCGGAAGGCTCGTCGAGAAACAGCGCGGCGGGATCGAGCGCGATCGCGCGGGCCAATCCGGCGCGCTTCTGCATGCCGCCGCTGACCTGGTTTGGATAGTAATCCTCGAAGCCCTTGAGACCGACCAGGGCCAGCTTGAGCGAGGCGATTTCGCGGATTTCGCCGGGCGCGAGATCGGTGAATTCGCCGAGCGGCAGGCCGACGTTCTCCGCCAGCGTCATCGAGCTCCACAGCGCGCCGCTCTGATACAGCACGCCGCACCGCCGCAGCATCGTGTCGCGTTCCTCGGGCGCGGCGGCGGTGAAGTTCGCGCCGTCGTAGTAAATTTCGCCGGCGGCGGGTTCGATCAGGCCGATCAGATGGCGCATCAGCGTGCTTTTGCCGCATCCGGAACCGCCCATGATAATAAAAATTTCGCCATGGCGGACGGTGAAATTCAGATCGCGCATCACCACGAAACTACCGAAGGCCATGGTCAGGCCGCGCACCTTGATATGGACCGGGCGCGCGGCGGCGCCAGCGCTGGACTTGACGGGATTCGCCAACGGATTCGCCATTTAGATCCTTGCTCAAATCCCCAGAATGTTGAAGAGCACCGCGAACATCCCGCAGGCGACGACGATCGCGACGATCGCGGCGACCACGGCGCGGGTCGCGGCGTCGCCGACGGCGGACGAACTATCGCCGCATTTGAAACCCTCGTAGCATCCGGCCAGCGCGATTAGCGCGCCATAGACGGCGCTTTTGACCAGCCCGCCAACAAGAGTCGCGGGCAGGATTGCGGCGATGCTTTCGCGCAAATAGGCCTGTAGCGACAGGCGGAGCATCACGACCCCGACGGTGGCCCCGCCGAGGATGCCGACGACGTCGGCGTACAGGCAGAGCAGCGGCATCATCAGGACCAGCGCGACGACGCGCGGCGCCGTCAGGAATTCCATTGGCGAAACGCCCATGGTGGCGAGCGCATCGAGTTCCTGCGTGACCTTCATCGTGCCGAGTTGCGCGGCGAAGGCGGCGCCGGTGCGGCCGGACATGATAATGCCGGTCATCATCGCGCCCATTTCCCGGACCATGCCGATCGCGACCAGGTCGGCGACGTAGATGGCGGCGCCGAACTGTTGCAGCTGAATCGCGCCCATGAAGGCGAGGATAACGCCGACGAGGTAGCTGATCAGGGTGACGATGGCGAAGGCGTTGGCGCCGCACGCCTGAATCGCCTCGAGCAAATCGGAGCGGCGAAAGCGGGCGCGCCCGGTCGCCATCCGCGCCAGGGCGATCGCGGTCTCGCCGAGAAATTCAGTGAAATTGCTGATCGCGGCGAACTTCGCGATCGTCGCGGCGCCGACTCGATCGAGCAGCGGGGCGGCGTCGGACCGCGCGCGCGCGTCGCGATTTTCGGGTACGGCTTGAGCCAGCGCGACCATCCGGGCCAGGCCCTCGGGCAGGGCGCCGCGTTCGACGGCGATATTCCGGGCGCGGCAGAATTCCTCCAGCCGCACGACGAAACCGACCAGGCTCGAATCCCACGGGCCGACCGCGGCCGCATCGAAGCGGAGCGCCCGCGCGCCCGCCGCTTCGAGGGCGCGTTCGATCGGCTCGGTCGCCGGCATCCCGCGCCGCAGCCGCCAGCGTCCGCCGATCCGTACGACGGCGGCGCCGGCCGGGTCGCGTTCAAGCGCGACGTTAGGAGCTTCCGAATCGGGCGCGATCATCCGGCGACGTCGCCCTCCTGACGCCATTGGGCGAGGCGGCCGACGAGCGTTTCCGCCCAGTAGTCGATCGCGGCGCGCGCGTCGTTCCATTTCCAGGCGGCGGCCGATTTGGCCGAACCGCCGCCGATCCGCCGATCGCTCCATACCAGCAGCGGCTCTCCGGTCAGCGAATCGGTGATTTCGCCGTCGCTTGCGGCCTCGCCGGCGAAGGCGTACGTCGCGGCGGAAAGCCGCCTGACCGCGCGCGCCAGCCGCGCTTCAGGCAGATTGGACGAAACCGAGCGCAGGCCGGTCGGCGATTCGCCGCGCGCGACGATCACAATTTTGAGCCGCAGTACGCCGGGGCCTGGTTGGTTAACGATCATGAACTGTTGCGCCAGATGGCGGCGCAGAACTTCGTCCATGTAATCGCACAGGACGATCTGGTCCTCGGGCGACACGCGATCGGGGTCGAGTCCGTCCCACGAAGTGATGGGATCGAGCATCAAGCGCGAATAACGGGACCAATCGGCGGCTGGATTCACATAATAGCTCATCGCGCTGCCTTCAGGTCCCGGCCGCATCGGCGCCGGAGCGGGCGCGGCGAGGGCGGGCGGCCGCGCGATAATGAAATGCGGGTCGGCGGTGTCGGCGCCCGGGGCGCATCCAGCGACGAGCAGCGCCACGCACATCAACGCATACGCGGGCGTGCGATAGGCGTATAAGCGTTGGCCGCGGCGCATCGCTCAGTTTGCCGCGGACGCGGGCGGCGTTGGCGGCGGCGCGGTCGCCGTCGCGGAGGGGCGCGCCGCCGTGGTTTGCCGAACGGCGGCGGCGTGGTCTTCGGCAAACCCGAGTTCATTGCGCACCATAATGAAATGCGCGATCGCCGAGCGCGTGATCAGGCCCGTCAGCCGGTCATTTTCAATTACCAGCAGGCGGCCGGTTTCGGCCTCGGCCATCTGCCGGAGCGCCTGGGCCAGGGTGGCGTCGGGACTGATTTCGAGCGCCTGGACCAGCGTCCGCATCACTTCCGCGACGTGTTTGCTGGCGCGCTCGGCGGGCGGGCAATGGCGAATCTGCGCGATCGAGATCATCCCGACCGGACGCCCGTCTTCGACCACCGGAAACCCGCTGAAGCCGTGATGGGCGAAATGATCGTTGACCGCATCGGCGATCGTGGTGCTTGCGTCGATTACCTCGGGATTGCGCACCAGCAGGTCGCGCACCCGCGCGCCGCCCAACACCTGTTCCATGATGATTCCCTGATAGCTGGATGACGCGGCGCCCTTGAGGAACAGCGCGATAAAGATCAGCCACAGTCCGCCGATCAGAGAACCCGCAAAGATTTCAAGCGCGCCCAGGAATATCAGGCCCCAGGCGATGCCGCGGCCCCAATCCGCGGCGCGGGCCGTGGCGAGGCGAAAATCTCCCGTGCGGGCCCAGATGGCGGCGCGCAGGATGCGGCCGCCGTCAAGCGGAAAACCGGGCAGCAGGTTGAACAGCCCGAGCGCGATATTGATGAATCCGAGGTAGTCGAAAACCGACGACCACATCGGATAGCTGTGGCGCAAGCGGAGTAAGTCGGGAATCCACAAGAACAGCAGGCCCAGCACAAAGCTGGTGAGCGGACCCACGGCGGCGATCTTCAGTTCGGCCCGGGCGTCGGTCGGTTCGTGACCGAGATGCGCCATTCCGCCAAAGATAAAAAGCGAGATGCGTTTGACCGGCTGGCCGAGCAAATTGCCAACTATCGCATGCGCAAGCTCGTGAATGACTATCGAAGCGAAGAATAAAAGCGTCGCGGCCATACCGACCATCCAGTATTCGGAGGTCGGGTAGCCCGGATGGACTTCCGGGAAATAGCCGGCGGAGAGACTCCATAGAACCAGCACGAAAATGACTATCCATGAATAGTCAATCGCAATTTGGACGCCCGCGACCTTTAACAGGTCGATTTCCTGTCGTGATTTCGCTTCCATGCTTTATGTCGCTCCGGCTCGCAGGCGCCGAATTTTAGGGTTTTTGCGGTCCGCTTCCGGGCGAACGCGCCCAACGACGGCGATCAAGCCTGGGGCGGGCCTGCCCGGCGCGCCGGAAAGCCTGTAAGAATGATGCCTGAACGCAATCGCAGGGTCTATGCGCGGCGGCCGCCGACAACGACGGCGATGGCGATGATTCCAGCGTTGTGACGCGGCGCGATTTCAGCGTCATGCCGCCAGCGGCGGCGCCAGCTCCATTCCGAGACCGGATTAGGCTGGATTCGCGGCTCAATCTCCCGCTGGCGCAAAGAATGCGATAGTGCGCGCTTCGATGCTTTCGCGCGGGGCCGCGGCCGGCGGCGTGGCCGGATCTTCGAACGCCGAATGGGCGGTGTAGCGCGTGCGGCCCGGATCGGAATCGAAACATTTGAGCAGCAAAACCTCGTCAGGCCGCATCCGGGAGAAATAGTACCAGCGATGCTCCGGGCTGTGGCGCACCGAGTACACTTCGCCCGTACGGTCGCGATAGACGAGGTCGGTGGCGACGAAATCGTCCTGCTTCATGCTGCGCGCGTCGCATACCGCAAGCGGCGATTGCTCGACCGGGCCGCGAATCGGGCGCCATACGTTGATAAAGACATAGCGATGCTTGAGCAGCCGTTCGGCTTGCGCGTCGCCGTATAGCTCGCGTACGCGCTGGGGGCCGGATTTTAGCGTATAGTCGTTATGGGCGAAGCGGACCGGCTCGCGTACGCCCAGCTTGGCGCGCATCTCCTTCGAGCCGTTGCGCACGTTATGGTCGAACGTCAGCACGCGGGCGGCGCCGGTGATTTCGCGCACCAGCCGCTCCATTTCGGGGTAATAGACGCGCTTAACTTCGCCTTCGTCGTAAAAATTGCGCACCACGCTCGCGTGAGGCGCGAGCAGAAAGCCCTGGACGTCCAGCGAAAGCTGGCCGGCGATCGCCCGGCCGTCGATAACCGGCACTTCGTGCTTGACCGTGCGTCCGCTGCGCGCGGGCACGCCGAGCGGCGGTTCGTAGGTGTAGGTGACCGGCTTTTCGGTCGTTTCGTCGAGATAATTGAGAACGCCTCGGACCTGTTCCATTGGAGGCTCCATCGCCAGGTTGCGCCACAGGCTGGTTGTGCGTTTCTATAGCCGGTTTTTCGCTTGTGGAAAACCGGCGCGGCGTCGTCGCGGTTTAGGCGCGATTACCTGATACAATTCTTGCACGTTCGCTTTCCGGATGCTCGCGGTGGCGGAGGGATTGCGCCGCCGCCGCGTTACAGAAAAAAATTACAGGTGAATCGAATCGCGCGTATGATCCATCGTTTTATTTTACCCTTTCCACCAATTGCGCCAAACCTGGCGGCGGGACGCGGGGACTGACGTCGTATGGCCGCGCCTGTGGTGTCCGAGAGCAATCGTCAGCTCTTCATCCAGCTTATTGACCATCATATTCGCTTTACCATTGCGAAGCGGCGGATTCAGCTTACCAAACACGATT
>DAHZDR010000486.1 GCA_027403435.1 Deltaproteobacteria bacterium | reverse complement strand
CGCAACGATATCAGTCAGGCCCACACGCGGGATTGACATCGACGCCGCCGCCGCCTCAAAATTATCCTATGAAACGCGCGGTTATGGCACTGGCGGCGATGGTTTTGCTGAGCCTGCCGGCTCTGGCCCATGCGCAATACTATGGCGACGATGACACCCGCTGGGGTCCGCCGCCGTACAACGACGTTGACGACGGTCAACTCCTGCGGTTGGGCAGTTACGTGCTGTCGCCGTTCGGTTACGCGCTCGAATGGACGATCGCGCGGCCGCTCCATCACGTGGCGACGGCGACCGCGCTGGCGCCGATGCTGAGCGGGGATACCGACGTGCGATCTTTCGGCGAGACTTCCAACGCCGCGCTGCTGCCGTCCAACACTTTCGCGCCCTTCAAGATGCCGGCGAATCCCAACGCGATGGAAGCGGGCGCGGGCCCGCGAGCTCCCGCCGCGCCCGCCAAGGTGGTGGCGCCGTATCCTGGCATGCAAGCGACGGCCGCGCCGTCGCCGGGATCTTCACACTCCGGTCAGGCGTCGATGCATTAAGGCGGCGCCGGCGCGCATTGCGGCGCCGCGTCGGTACGGGCGATTGCGGCCATGCGAAGGGACTCGCCGCGCGCGTGGCGGGTGACGCCGATTCCATCCGATCGTTAGCGGCCAGTATACGGCCGAAAGGGCATGGCACGCGATGCCGAAAGTCAAAGCTGGCGCAATCAATCTGAATTACGAAACCTTCGGGCAGGGCGAACCGCTGCTGTTGATCATGGGTTTCGGGATGCCGGGCGCGGCATGGTCTCCGATGCTGCCGTTTCTCGCCGGATTCCAGTGCATCTATTTCGATAATCGCGGGACTGGATCCTCCGATCGTCCCGATGGCGTTTACACGATTCCCGAGATGGCCGACGACGCGGCGAACCTGCTGGCGGCGATCGGCATCGAGCGGACGCGGGTTTACGGCGTCTCGATGGGCGGGATGATCGCGCAGGAGTTGACGCTGCGCCATCCGCGGCGCGTCGAACGGGTCGTCCTCGGCTGTACGACGGCGGGCGGGCCAACGGCGGTGCGCGGCGCCGACGAAGTGATACGGACGCTGATCGATGGCTCGCGGATGCTGGCGAAGGACCCGAATTTAGCGCTGGACATGATTATTCCGCTGCTCTATCCGCCCGAGTTCACCATGGCGCATCCGGAGATCAAGGCGCTGACGCTGGCCGGGATGCGGCTTGCGCCGCCGACGCCGCCGGAAACGGCGGACCGCATGTTCGCGGGCATCATGCAATTCGACGCCAGCGAGCGGCTCGGCGAAATCCAGTGTCCGACGCTAATCGTACACGGCGAGAAGGACATCCTGATACCGCCCGTCAACGCCAAGCTGATCGCCGAGCGGATTGCGCAGGCCGAGTTGTTCATGATTCCCGAAGGCGGCCACAATTACGCGGCGGCCGATCCGGTCGGGATTCATCAGCGGATCACCGCCTGGCTGAACGGCTAGCGAACCTCGGCGCCAGCCAAGTCGTCATTCTGACGGCGGCGGCTGACGGTCTTGCGCGGCGCCGTCCATCTTGGTTTGCTGCATCATGACGCGGCGCCGCGCTTGACGCCCGGCGAACTCCCCGCCAAGCGCATCGCCGCCTGATTTCCGATGGATCCGTTACCGCCGCTCGCGATTGTCCCGATCCGCCGCGGCCATAGCCACAAATGAGCGATCCTGGCGCGATAATTCTGGCGGGCGGCCGCAGCTCCCGGATGGGCCTGCCGAAAGCCGCCCTGCCCTTTGGCGCAACCACGGTCCTGGAACGCATCCTCGACGAACTCCGCCCCGCCTTCGCCGAACTCGTGCTGGTGCTGGCTCCGGAAGCCGACGAGCCGTTTTCGATCGAGCGCCTCATCGGCAAGCGCGCGGATTTGATCGTGGCGCGCGACGCCGCGCCGTGGACCGGACCGGTCGCGGCGCTCGCCCGCGGCTTCAGCGCCGCGCGCGCTGACATCGTCTTCGCCTGCTCCTGCGATCTGCCGCTGCTGAACGCGCGCGTCGCAACTTCGTTATGCGCGATGGTCGAATCGCACGACGCCGCGATTCCCGAAATCAACGGCTATCCGCAGCCGCTCCATGCCGCCTATCGGCGCGAGCGATCCGCCCGCGCGCTGGCCGCGATGACGGCGGCGGGCGAAGCGCGTCTTGGCGCGATCGCCGAACGGATCGACGCGCGCCGCGTGGGCGCGGCCGAATTGCGGCCGTTCGATCCCGAACTCCTGAGCTTTTTCGATATCGACACCGCCGCCGATTACACGCGCGCCCTCAGAATCGCGTTCGGCGGCGAATAACGCCGGCGTTCACTCGCCGCCGGATTTTTCCGCGCGCCAGCGCAGATGCGGATGGCGCGCGGCGGCGGCTTCGTCCACCCGTCCAAGACGCAGCTCATGCGGCGCGGTCTTGACCCGCTCCGGATCGGCCAGCGCCTCGTCGTAAATTTTTTCCATCGCGGCGATAAAGGCGTCGATCGTTTCGCGGCTTTCCGTCTCGGTCGGCTCGATCATCAATGCGCCCGGAACCACCAGCGGAAAATAAATCGTCGGCGGATGGAAGCCGTAATCGAGCAGCCGCTTCGCAATATCCAGCGTGCTCACGCCCACGCGCGCCTCAAGGTCGTGAGTCAGCACGCATTCATGCATCGTCGGCGCGTCCGTGGCGCTCGGATAGCGCGCCGCCAGCCGCTGGCGCATATAGGCGGCGTTGAGAATCGCGATTCGGCTGGCGGCGGCCAGACCGTCGCCGCCCATCGCGAGAATAAAACTGTAAGCTCGCGCCAGCATCCCGAAATTTCCATG
>DAHZDR010000482.1 GCA_027403435.1 Deltaproteobacteria bacterium | reverse complement strand
GCCGCGCCCGTGCCCTCGCCGAGGCGCATATCGAGGTCGAGGATGGGCCGCGCGCCGAGCGCCGCAAGCGCCAGCGCATGGCCGCCTTCGGCCGAGCGATGGCTGAAAAAGAGCCGGGCCAGCACGCCCGGACACAGCCGTTCGGCGACGGCCGCCGCAGCGGTGGCGATAAAGCCGTCCACCACCACCGGCGTCGCGGCGGCGGCTCCGGCCAGGCATACGCCCGCCATCGCGGCGATTTCGAATCCGCCGAGCGCCGCGAGGATCGCGAGGCCGTCGTCGAAGACGCCGCGATGGAGCGCCAGCGCGCGTTCGATAACCTCAATTTTACGGGCGAGTCCGCGATCGTCCAGACCCGTGCCGCGGCCTGCGATTCGCGCCGGCGCGATCCCGCTGAGGGCGGCGAGCAGCGCCGCGGCGGGGGTGCTGTTGGCGATACCCATCTCGCCGATGCCGAGCAGGGTGGCGCCGGCGGCGATCGCCCCGCGCGCGGTTGCGATTCCGGTTTCGAGCGCGCGGCGCGCCTCATCGCGCGTCATCGCGGGTCCGTCGAGAAAATTGCGCGTGCCCGCCCCGATTCGCCGATAGCGCACGCCCGCGAAGGGCGCGGCGCTGGTGTCGGTCGCGACGCCGACGTCGGTGACGATCAGGTCGTAGCCGAAGCGGCGGCAGAGCACGCTGATCGCGGCGCCTCCGGCGGCGATATTGCGCAGCATCTCGACCGTAACCGCGGCGGGATAGGCGCTGACGCCGGCGGCGGCGACGCCATGGTCGGCGACAAAAACGGCGATCGCGCCGCGGCCGAAAGCCGCCGCCGGATCGCGGCGAATCGCCGCGTAACGGCGCACGATTTCCTCGAGATAGCCAAGACTGCCGGGCGGCTTGGTCAGCGCATCGAGCCGTTCGGCCGCGCGCCGCGCGGCGACTTCGTCGGGCGGCGCGATCGCCGCGAGCGTTTCATCGAGCAGTGCCATCGTGCCTCATGGCCGCGTATGCTTGCGCGGCGTCGATCAGCCGTTGATTGTCGGCGCGGCCGCGCAAGCCGATTCGATAAAGCTGCGGACCGCATCCGGGCAGCGCCGCCAGATCGCGCAGCGCGATACCGCGCGCGAGCATGAAGCGGCCGAACCCTCCCGGCGCGTGCTCTTCCGCCGCGACCATCAGGAAGTTGGCAGCCGACGGAAATGGACGCAAGCGCGGATTATGCGCGAGTTGCGCCGCGACAAATTCGCGCTCGCACGCGATCAAGGCATGCGTACGCGCGATAAAGTCCCCGGCGCCGTCGAGACAGGCGGAGCCGACGCGTTCGGCCACGACGTTGACCGACCACGGCTCGATTAATTCGCGCATCCGCGCGATGGCTCCAGGTTCGGCGACGACGAAGCCCAGGCGCAATCCCGGAATCGCGAAAATTTTGGTCAGCGAGCGAATCACGATCAGGCCGGGCGCCGCGGCGGCGAAGCGCGCAAGCGAACCGGCCTTTTCAACGAAGTCGATGAACGCCTCGTCGAAGACGCAGGCGGCGCCGGCCTGCGCGGCGGCCGCGGCGATCGCGCGCGCCTCGTCAAATTCCAGCATCGAGCCGGTCGGACTATTGGGACGGCCCGCAAGCAGCGCGTCGGCGCCGGCGGCGAGCGCGCGCCGAGCGTCATCCACGGAGAATTTCCATCCGCGCGCGGCGGCAAGTTCGATCGCGACAGGTTCGCCGCCCGCGAGCGCGAGCGCGTTGGCGATTTCGCTGAAGGTTGGAATCGCGACGGCGGGCCGGCGCCAGCCGAACGTCCGCGCAAGCAAAAAGATCAACTGGGTCGAGCCGTTGCCGACCAGCACGTTCGCCGGCGCGACGCCGATCCAATCCGCGATCTTTGCCGCCAGCGCGTCGGGATAAGGCGCGGGATAGCGGGCGATTTCCGCGGCCGCGCGATGGTACGCCGCGCGCGCCGCCGTCGGCGGTCCGAGCGGATTCAGGCTTACGCTGAAGTCGATAATTCCGGGCTGAACGACTCCGCCGTGACCGCGATCGAGCGGAATCTCCGTGGGACGGGCGCGCTTAATCACGTCCGAACTCGCGGCGGAAATCGCGGGCGGTCAGAGGCCGGGGACATCGGCAAATTCCCTCAGAGACACCGGAGTAGAATAAAGCGGGCAAGCGCAAACAAGCAAAAGGCCATCGCGGTCGCCAGGCGCATCAGGCGGCGCGCGGCGGCGATATCGGCCGGCATAGGCTCGCGATCGCCTGCGCCGAGCGTGGCGCGCCGTTCGACTTCGCCGCCGTAGATCGCGTCGCCGCCGAGCCGTAAATCGAGCGCGCCGGCGATCGCGGCTTCAGGAAATCCCGCGTTGGGACTCTGATGAAGCCGGGCGTCGGCGCGGCATACCCGCCATGCCGGCGCGCCGCGGCGCGCGGTCAGATGGGCGGCGGCGATCAGGCACAGCGCGGTCAGGCGGGCGGGCGCATAATTCGCGGCGTCGTCGATCCGCGCGGCGGCGCGGCCGAAATATAGATAGCGCGCGTCGCGATGGCCGATCATCGAGTCGAGCGTATTTGCCGCCTTGTAGGCGCAGGCCGCGGCCGGGCCGCCGAGGAAGAGATAAAAGAGCGGCGCGATCACGCCGTCGCAGGCGTTCTCGGCGACCGATTCGATGGTCGCGCGAATGATTCCGGCGCGGTCAAGGCTTTCGGGATCGCGTCCGGCCAGCGCGGGCAGCGCGCGCCGCGCGGCCGTCAGATCGCCGGCGGCCAGCGCGCTTTCGACCGCCCTGGCGGCGTCGTCGAGGCCGCGCGCCGCCAGCGTCGTCCATGCCAGCGAAATCGCGGCGAGGGCGGCGAGCCCGCGAGCGAAAATTCCGGCGCCGCCGATGATCGCCCAGGCGAGCGCCGCCGCGAAGGCGATTACCGCAATCGCGAGGAGCGCCCCGCGCGCCAGATCGCGCCGCGCAACGCCCGACCATAGTGCGCGTTCGCCGGCGCCGATCATTGCGCCGAACAGGCGCACCGGATGCGGCATCGCGGCGGGGTCGCCGAACGCGGCGTCGGCGGCCAGCGCGGCGAGAATCATCGGCGTGGAGAGCTGGAACGCAAAATTCACGGATTAAGCCGGATTAGCGAACCGACGAGCGAGCCGCCCGGGCGCGGCCGCGAACGCCGCGGCGCGGACGCAACACGAAGGATGCGGGCGCGGCGGGATCAATCGGCGTCGCCGGAGAGCACGGATTTCCAGATTTCGGCGCTTTGGACGAGATCGGACAGACGCCGATCCCGCGCGTCGCCGGCGCCGTCCCAGGAATCGAAATGGAGCAGCGATTTCGGCGGCAGCCGCGCGGCCCATTCGGCGCTTTCGAGCAGCGGGCGATCGGGAAATTCCGCGACGTAGCCGACGCATAGATAGGCGATCGGAATCACTTTCGGAGGCAGGCCGAAAATCGCGGCGAGCGCGTCGTTGCGCAGGATACTGACCCAGCCGACCCCCAGACCTTCGGCGCGCGCCGCCAACCACAGATTTCCGACCGCAAGGCAGGTCGAATAGATTTCCACGTCGCGGATGCTCGCCTTGCCGAGGACTCCCGGTCCGAAGCGCTCCGGTTCGCAGGTGACGAGCAGGTTCAGGGGCGCGTCGAGGAGGCCTTCGAGCTT
>DAHZDR010000474.1 GCA_027403435.1 Deltaproteobacteria bacterium | reverse complement strand
GCCGCGCCTTGCAAAATCGAGAGCGGATGGAGTATGGCCAGTGCACGAGGCGCGCGGATTGACGCCGGATCGGGTCCGTACGCTTTGGAATTGTCATGGGCGCGCGGCCGTGGCGCGGCGTGGAGGATCTCACGATGAGCGTTTACGTCGATTCGGATTCGCATCTGCTGGAACCCAACGAACTCGCGTTCGAATACGTCGCGCCCAAGTATCGCGATCTCGTGCCGCAGGTGATCGAGCGCGACGGCATCGCATATCTGAAAATCGAGGGGCGGGTGTTCGACGAAGTGCCGATCGCGGCGGCCTCGACGCCCAACGGCCTGACCGACCTGCAGAAGACGCTGCGCACCCGCTGGGACGAGGTTCCGCGCGGCGCGATGGAGCCGCGCGCGCGGCTTGAAGTGATCGATACGGAAGGGCTGGCGGCGACCGTGCTGTATCCGACGATCGGCCTGCTTTACGCCGGAATCCGCGACCCAAACGTCGCGGCTGCGGCGTCAGAGGCGTACAACCGCTGGGTCACCGATTTCTGCGCGATCGCGCCGCGCCGCCTGCTGGCGGTCGGCACCGTGCCGTTGCAGGACGTCGGGCTGGCGGTCGCGGAAATCGGGCGGGCGGCGAAACTCGGACTGCCGGGAATCACGATTCGGCCGACGCCGTACAACGGGCGGCGGCTCAACGATCCCGCGTACGACCGCTTCTGGGCGGCGGCGCAGGATCTGAACATGCCGGTTTCGATTCATGGCAGCTTCGCGATCGACACGGTGCCGAGCGTCGCCTCGGATCGCTATCCGAACCGCGACCTGTTCTTCAGCCACATTATCTGTCATCCGCTGGAGCAGGAGATGGCCTCGATGGACGTGGTCTGCGGCGGAGTGCTGGCGAAGTTTCCGAAATTGCGCGTCGCGTTCCTGGAAGCGGGCGCGGGCTGGCTGCTGTATTGGCTCGATCGGCTGGACGGCCATTACGAGAAGCTGGGCAAGCTCACGCCGTGGCTGAAGGAGAAGCCGTCGGAATATTTCCGGCGGCAATGCTATATCGCCTACGACGCCGACGAATCGACCCTGAAATATGTGGTCGAACACGGCTTGGGCGACAATATTTTATGGGGCGCGGATTATCCGCACTTCGACTGCCTCTATCCGGGGGCGCTGAACGAATTGCGGGAAAAACTCGGGGATTTCCCGGCGGAAACGACCGACAAGCTATTGCGGGCGAATCCGGCCCGCTATTACAATCGCGAGTTTTCGCTTAACTGAGTATTTGACATGACCGGCCGCCCGGCCGGCGCGCGGGATGGCGAACGCCATCCGGAAACGGGGACGACAAAATGGCTAACGCGAAGAAGATGTGGGCGCTGCCCGGAGCGCAACTGACGGCGCCCGAGGCGCTGCTGATGCATGGCGGAGATCCGACGAAACTGCTGGATCTGCCCTGCCCGTCTTTCCTGATCGAGCATCCGAAGGGGCTGGTGCTGTTCGACACCGGATGCAACGCGAAAGTAATCGACGACGCGGTCGGCTACTGGGGCGACATAGCGGCGCATCTGCCGGTGAAATGGAGCAAGAACGACACGCTCGACAAGCAGATCGAGGGCGTCGGCTATAAGCCGTCAGACGTGAAGTACGTGGTTCTTTCGCACTCGCATCTGGACCATTCGGGCGGACTGACCTATTTTCCCAAAGCGAAATTCATCGTCGGCGCGGGCGAACTCAGGTACGCATACTGGCCCGACATGGATCGGCGCTGGGCCTTTATCTTCAACGATTTCGCGCCGACGCGCGGTTACGACTGGCTGGAATTGTGGCAGGATTTCGATCTGTTCGGCGACGGCTCCATGCAGTTCCTCTATACTCCCGGCCATACGCCGGGCGAATGTTCCCTGCTGGTGAATCTGCCGAATCAGAGCTTCCTGTTGACCGGAGACACGGTGCATCTGCGCGCCGCGATCACCAATGAAGCCGGGATGCCGATCGACGTCGATCCGGGGACCGCGAGCCATTCGATTCGGCGCGTCAAGGCGATCCGCGACATGCATGGCGCGAAGGTGTGGATCACCCACGACCCGGACGACTGGAAGGAACATCCGCATCGGGTGGGCTGAGCGGCGGCGCGAACGATGCCGATCTTCGAATGGCGATGCGCCGCCTGCGAACTGACCTTCGAGGGACTGGCGGCGGCGGCCGACGCGGGGCGGACCCGCGCGTGCCCGGAATGCGGACGGCGCGCGAAGCGAATCATGTCGGCCGCGCGCTTCGCGGTGAAGGGGGCCGCGGACGGCGCGCGTCCCGGAGCCGCGGCCGCCTCCGCTGGCGCGAACGACGTGACGAAGCTCCAGCCGCCGCCGTGGGCGCGGATGTGCTGGATGGACGATCGGTCGGCCGCGCGCTTCGCGGCGCATAAGCTGGGACGCGGCGCTGAATACGACGACACGTTGGCGGCGCGGGAAGAACGTCGCGAGCGCGAAGGGCTGCCGCCGGAAAAACCGGCGGCGCCCGCGCACAGCCATGCGCACGGCCACGCCAAACCCCGCCGCGAGCCGCGGGTGAAGCGGCTCGGCGAATGAGCATTCGCGTTGAAATGAGTAATCGGAGCGATTAATCATTGACACGAACCGCCCAATCCGTTTATCGCGGCGGACTAACCGGTAATGGCGGGTCCCTGGCGGCCACGCCCGAGGTGCGCGCATGAACGGATTTCGCAACCAGCTTACCCTTGTCGGGCGCATACTGCTTGCGCTGATTTTCGTGCTGTCGGGATTCGGCAAGCTGACCGCGCCGGCGGCGGCGATAGGCTACATGGCGCACGCCGGGATGCCCGCGGCGCTGATCCATCCGGGCCTGATCGCCAGCATCCTGGTGGAATTCGGGCTGGGAATGCTGATTGTGCTTGGCTACAGGGCGCGATGGGCCGCAATCCTGATCGTTCTCTGGCTGATCCCTGTGACTATCATCTTCCACGCGATCCCGTACCGCGAGGCGAAGGCGCATGGCCAGGCGATGATGGCGCTGATGCAGCAGATCAACGTCTTGAAGAATCTATCGATTATGGGCGGACTGCTGATGCTCGCCGGATCCGGATCGGGGGCCTATAGTCTGGACGGCGGCAAATAAGCCTGGCGGGTCCGCAGGTTGAGCGGACCCGCGCGGGACGCAGCGGCTGGTTCCGCTCCGTCCCGCGCGGACCAGGCATAGACGCCGGGCGTCAGCGGCTGGCCGAAGCGGCCGTCGCGCCCTTGACAATCTGTCGCAGCTCGCCGGATTCGTGCAGTTCGCGCACGATATCGCATCCGCCGACGAATTTGCCGTCGATATAAACCTGTGGGATGGTCGGCCAGTTGCTGTAGGCTTTGACCTGATCGCGAATCTCGGGGTCGCTCAGCACGTCGATCGTTTCATACGGAGCGCCAAGCTCTTCGAAGACCTGCACGGTCGCCGCCGAAAAGCCGCACTGTGGAAAATTGCGATTGCCTTTCATGAAAATGAGGATTTTGTTCTGGGCGATCGCGGATTGAATACGCTCAAGAGCGTTGGCCATCGTCGGATTACCTCCGGGACTGATACTGCGCGGGAGTTAAAGTTTTCAGCGAAAGCGCATGGACGCGCGCGCGCATCGCGTCGCCCAAGGCGTTATAAACGAGCTGATGCCGTTCGACGAGGCCCTTGCCGTCAAAGCTCTCGCTGACGACCAGCGCCTCGAAATGATCGCCGCCGCCAGTGGTGTCGAGCACTTCGACCATGGCGCCGGGCAATCCGGCCTCGATTATGCGTTGCAATTCGTTTGGATCCATCGCGTCTATAATAGCGTCTGGTGGACGGGCAAATCCACCGGCGCCACGGCCGGGATTTGCCTGGGTCCGCGCGGTAATCCGCGCACCTCGCCAGCGGCGCTCAGATCACGCCATCCCCACGCAGCCGCGCGATCCGTTCGGCGTCGTAGCCAAGCAGTTCGGCGAGCACCGCTTCGGTATTTTCGCCGAGCGCGGGCGATCGCGTGACCGGCGCGCTGGCGACGCCCGCGGTCTTGAGCGGCGATCCCGGGACGATTAAATCGGCGAAATCCGGATGTTCGGCGCGCAGGATCATTTGGCGGTCGCGCAGTTGCGGATTGCGCGCGACTTCGTCAACCGTCGCGATCGGCGCCGCGGGCACGTTGGCCGCCTGTAGCGGCGCGAGCCAGTGCGCGCGCGAACGCTCCCCGAAATGGCGCTGCAGCAGCAATTCGAGCGCGGCATGATTCGCCGTGCGCTCCGCGTTCGTGCCGAAGCGCGCATCGTCTTTGAGTTCGGGCAAGCCAATCGCGTCGCAGAACCGCCGCCAAATCGCCTCGTTGCCGCAGCCCGCGACAAAATATCCATCCGCCGCCTTGAACTGCTGGAAGGGCGTGATCGAAGGATGCCGGGAGCCGATCGGTTTCGGCACGGCGCCCGTCGCGGAAAACCGCGCCAGCGCGTCCTCCAGCCACGCCACCTGGCAATCCAGCATCGCGATATCCAGATGGCGCCCGGCGCCGCTCAGATCGCGCTCGCGCAACGCCGCCAGAATCGCGATCACTCCGTACAACGCCGCCGCCAGATCGCCCACCGACACGCCGCAGCGGGTCGGTTCGCCGTCCGGCTGCCCGGTGATGCTCATCGTGCCGCCCAGCGCCTGCGCGACGATATCGTAGGCTGGCGCCGCCGCCATCGGACCGCTCTGCCCGAATCCCGAAATCGAACACAAAATGATCCGCGGATTGGCCGCGGCCAGACGGTCGTAGCCGAGATTGAAGCGCTCCATCGTGCCCGGCGAAAAATTTTCCACGACCACGTCGCTGTGGCCGACGAGTTCGAGCAGCAGGTCCGCGCCCGCCGCCTGCCGCAGATCGATCGTCACGCCGCGTTTGCCGCGATTTACGCTGTAGTAGTAGCCCGAATCGCTGGAGTTGGGGATGCGCGGGGCAAAGCCGCGCGCATCGTCGCCACGCCCCGGCAACTCGACCTTGATCACTTCGGCGCCCAGGTCGGCAAGATTCATGGCGCAGAACGGACCCGCCAGCACCCGGCTCAAATCGAGCACGCGGATTCCCCGCAACGGCTTTTGCTCAATCATCCTATATGCGTCCGTATGGCGAACCGCGCCGTTTAGCGCGGCCGCCTCATCGCGGCCTGACGCGCGCGCATCGCTTCCGCCGGCGTCATAATCAGGCGCGGCTCTTCGCGGCGTTGCTCCTCTTCCTGTGCGATTACGGCGCCCAACTGCGCCCGTATGAACGCCTGGAAAAAGGGGACGCGCTTGATCTCGGCGCCCTCGCGCAGACGCGCCGCCGCCGCCGCCGCCCATGCCGCCGCCGGCCGCCGCCCCGTGAGCGCCAGATAATGCGCGCTATCCTCCAGATGACGCCGCATACGGATGCGATTTTCGCCGGCGAGCAGTTCGTCGATCGCGCGTTCCACGACCAACACGACGCGCTCCTCCTGCTGACCGCGATTCAGCACGATCACGCTGTTGCGCAGGCTCGCGATCTCCTCGACATAGCGGCGCACCGCTTCCGGTCCAAAGGTGAACGCGCCGACCTCCGGCTCATTCATCAAATCGGCCGGCGGATCATGCTCAATTTCGCCGGCAAACTCCTGATAGATCGGATGGTCCAGTTCCGCGGCCGGCGCCGCCGCAATCAGCTCCGCGCGCATCGCGAAGAAATTTCCCGCCTCGCGGCGTCTGGCTTCGGGCGTGCGGCGCCATGCGTCGCACAGAATAAAATCGGCGACGCGCCAATCCGCTTCGACCATCGGCACGCCCGCGCGCCGTTCGAGTTCGGCGCGATCCTCGCGCAGGGCTTTGCGCGGCATCGGCGTCAGGGTGACGCCCAGCATCCCGTCGCGTTCCGAGACGAGGCCCCAGAGTCGGCGGAGGCCGCCGGCCGGCCGGGTTTTCATCAGCCACACGACACGGGCGCCGTCCGCGTCGGCCGGGGACAGCAGCGCGCTCAGGCCGGTTTCGCCTTCGACCGCGCGCGCCGCCGCGATCGCGCGCGCCGCATGCTCCGCCGAACGCGGCGGTTCAACGCCGCGCTGGCGCAGGCGAAACAGCGCGCGGCGAATTTCCCGGCGCGCCGCGCCTGACGCCCGTGTCTCCATCCGGGCGAGCGCCACCGCGGCCCGCTCGACCGGGATTTCGCCAAGCGCGCGCGCAATTGCGCCGTCCGGAACGCCCGGCGCGCCGAGCAACGATTCCAGCGTCGCCACCGCGCGTTCCGGCGCGGCCGCCGGATCGAATCCGGCCGCGCGCAATCGGGCGTCTTCAGCGCCGCTTTCCTTGAGGTTCGCCATCTCCCCAGCTTTCCAAACCGCTTCGGATCGTGAAAGCCTATTTGGCGGTTTCTCGCGCTGTCAAGCATGCGGCGCGGACGGGTACTGGCTGAATTAAGCCACCCAAGGCGGGAAATTAAGACACTCGGCTACGGAACTGGCGGTGACCCGCACCCCATGTTCGGTCCGCGGATAATGAGAGTTCCCGGTTAGTGGCATGGTTCTGATATCAGCTTTCCGGCCCGCCCTCCACCCGGTTTGAGGGCGGGCCGGAAAGCGCTATAGGCTCCGGGTCCGCGGCCGGCGCGCCGGGCATCGCAGA